>CAYNGM010000280.1:0-3428 GCA_964396565.1 uncultured Anaerolineaceae bacterium
GTTCGCGGATCCGCTGCCGCGAGCGCGCGAACTGGAGGTGGCGAGGGCCGAGGTGCTCCACGTTCCCGGCGGGTTCGCGCCGATGGCTGAGGCCTTCGACCTCCGACTGCGAACCGACCTGCTCATCCCCCTGTCGCGTTGGGTCACGCCGCCTGGGCTGGCCCGCCGCTTCGACACGCGCTTCTTCGTTGCCGAGTTGCCGAGGGCTGCGGAGGTCGAGGCGTTCGACGAGGAGGTCGATGGCTTCGAATGGCTTACCCCGCGCGAGGCGCTCGACTCGATGGCAACGGGCGATCTCGGGATGTGGCTGCCGACGTCGGCGACGCTCCAGCAACTGGAGCACGTCCGTTCGATCGAGGACGTCCGGACGCGGTTGGCGCCCGGGCGGCTCGTGGGCATCGATGTCATGGAGGTGCATCCGGAGATCGTCCGGATCGTGATGCCGGCGGGTGGCGGTGTCGCCGGGCAGCCGGTGTGTGCGTACCTGGTAGGCACGGGCGGTGGAGGTGGTACGGGCCCTCGCGGCGGTGGTGCGGGCCTTCGCGGCGACGGTGCGGGCCCTCGCGGCGACGGTGCGAGCCATCGCGACGGCTCGGACGCGGGAGCGGCCTGGCTGATCGACCCGGGCGACCCGACCGGACGGTCGATCGAGGCGGCCCTCGCCATCGCCGAGGCACGCCGGACACGGATCGTGGGCATCGCCCTGACCTGCGCCGACCCGGATCACGCGGCCGGCGTCGAGGCCATCCGCGACGGGCTGGACGTTCCGGTCGTCGTAGGGTACGGCGGCGGACACGATCTGCCGTTCGCGACCGCGGAGGTAGGGGACGGCGCGATCCTCGACGCGGGTGGGCTGCAACTGCGTGCGATCGCGACGCCCGGACCGCGACCAGATCACCTCGCGTTCGTACTGGAGGCGGTGAGCGAGACGCAGACCGCGGTGTTCAGCGGCGACCTGGAGGGTCGGCGTGGTGCCCGATCCCTGCCTGGTCCGGCCGACGATGCCGCGTGGGCCGGGTCCGTGGCAAGACTCCATTCCGTGGCCCCCGGTGTCCCGTGGTTCGGCGCCCATCCCGCATCGGCCGCCGACGCCGAGGTGCAGTCCCCGCGAACCTGACTCCGGAGCGTTCGACTCCGGAGCGTTCGACTCAGGGTCGATCGATCGGCAGCGAGCCCGCGATGTTGCGCAGGAAGTTGATGCCCTCGTCGACCTGTTCGGTCGGGGCGTACGGACCCGGCATCAGGATGCACGGGCGGCCAGCCAGGGCCACGCCCTCGAGCGGTCCCCATGGCGTCTCGAGGTGTCTGCCGGCAGCGATGTTTGCGGCGCGCTTGTAGATGAAGACGATGAGGGCCGGGCGCCAGATCGCCACCTTGTGCCAGAGCGGACCGACACCGGCGGTCAGGTCGGAGTCGGTCGCCTCGTCGCGCGCGGTCGGGATCTTGAGCAGATCGGTGATCCCGTGGCCCTCGGCGACCAGGGCTTCATCCGCGGTGTCGACGGCGGTCGTCGCAGGCAGGATGCCGGCAAGGATGAGGCGGCGCCAGAACGTCCGGCCGAGCTGACCCTGGTGGTAGTGCCCGGCCGCCACGCTGACCGGTGACGGGTTGAGGCCGACGAACAGGAGTCGATCGCGCAGGGGCGGAAGGTCGGCGAGGGTAGTGGTCGGTGTGCCATTGACGTCGATCGTCGCGAGGAACGGTCCGGTCGTCGGTCGATGCTGCAGTGCTTCGAGATCGAATGGGTCGGTCAAGTCGGGCGCTGGTCGCTGCCGTCGGTGGGGCCTGGGGTCGTCCCCGGGGGCGTCGGTGTCGTGCCCTCGCCGGTCGCGCGTGCCTGGATCTCCGACTGGAGCGTGGTCGCCTCGGCCTTGGCCTCCTTGACGCCGCGCCCAAGGGCCTCGCCGATCTTGGGCAGGGTCTTGGGGCCGCGCCACAGGATGGCCAGGATCAGGATCACGATCAGGATGAGCAGCAGGTCCGGCATGTCGCGGATGGTACACGCGGTCGGCACCGTGACGGACGCCGTGGCGGGTATCGTGCCGGACGCCGTGGCGGGTATCGTGGCGGTCATGCTACTCGTCTTCGGGCCGCGCTCGACGACCTACGACTTCGGGCCGGGCCATCCCCTCACGCCCCGACGGTTCGGGCCCGGGATCGATCTCCTGCGCGCAGTCGGTGCCGAACCGGGGCTGGCTCCGGAGCCGGCGTCGGACGCCGACCTGCGCCGCTGCCATACGCGTCGATATCTGGACGTCGTCAAGCGCTTCGCTGCCGACCCGTACGGGTTCCCGGATGCGGGCATCGGTGATCGCGGGGACACGCCGCCGTTCGCCGGCATGCACGAGGCCTCGGCGGCGGTGGCCGGTGGCTCGCTCCGAGCGATCGAGATGATCTTGCGCGGCGATATCGAGCACGCCTTCCACCCGGGCGGTGGCCTCCACCACGCGATGGCCGACCGCGCCTCTGGCTTCTGCGTGTACGACGACCCGGCACTGGCCATCGCTCGCGCACGCGAGGACGGGTTGCGCGTGTTGTATCTCGACTTCGATGTCCATCACGGCGATGGCGTGGAGGCGCTTCACGCGGCCGATCCCGGGGTGCTGACGGTGTCCATCCACGAGTCGGGGCGGACGCTCTTTCCGGGCACCGGCGATGTCGACGACCTGGGTCACGGCGAGGCCGCGGGCACGGTCATCAACCTGCCGCTCCCGGCTGGCACCGGGTCCGCCGTCTGGCTCGCCGCGATCAGGATGGTCGTACCCGAGCTGGCCGCGGCGTTCGGCCCCGATGTCATCGTCTCGCAGCATGGGGCCGACTCCCATGCCTGGGACCCGCTTGCCCACCTCGAGATCACGACCGGCGCGATGTCCGAGGCGGCCCGGATGGTGGATGTGCTTGCCCATCGTCACGCGCGGGGTCGCTGGCTGGCCACGGGTGGCGGCGGATATGACGCCTACAGGGTGGTGCCACGGGCCTGGGCACTCACCTGGCTGGCGGGTGCGCATCTCGAGGTACCGGATTCGACACCGCTCGACTGGCGGTCGCGCTGGGAGTCGGAGGGCGAGCGATATGGCCAGGCACCGATGCCTGCGGCGTTCATCGATGGCCCGGA
The DNA here is from genome assembly GCA_964396565.1 of uncultured Anaerolineaceae bacterium. GTDB lineage: Bacteria > Chloroflexota > Limnocylindria > Limnocylindrales > CSP1-4 > SPCO01. Next base: position 3,116 of record CAYNGM010000280.1, read on the forward strand.
CGTCGGTGCGCCGGGACAGGCGGAGTCGCGCGCGGCCATCGATGCGCGGACCATCGCGATGGCGGCGTTGGTGCGGCGGGCGGTCGTCCCGCGGCTCATTCGCGAGGCTGCGGACAGGGGCTGGTGGTCGCCGGAGGGCGGGGACCTCGGGCGGGGTGGTGGGCCGGAGGACGTCGAGCCCATGACAGAGACGACGCTGCCACGCGTCGGCGATGCCACCATCCTTGATCGGGTCGATCGCTCGACCTGGTCAGGGCTCACCCTCGCCCCCCGGGTCGCGGGTCCCTTCGATCCCTCGGCCGGGCACGCCATC
>CAYNGM010000281.1:0-3409 GCA_964396565.1 uncultured Anaerolineaceae bacterium
GTCATCGAACGCCAGTGCCTCATCGGCGATGAGGTGCGACGCGATACCGAACTGCAGGTTGTGCTCGGCTTCGCGTCGTCCGAGGAATTCGCCAGCGGCGATCAGGAATCGAGCAGCCGTCGGGTGTCGCTCCACGCTGAACATGACGTGCATGGTAGGGGAGGTGGCGTACGAGAGACGGTGTGCCGGCGTACGAGAGACGGTGTGCCGGCGGGCAACACCCTCTTCCTCAATGGTCTTGACAGTGTGACGTGATACTGTCTAATATGCGCCCATGACACCAAGCAACCCGGACGATGCACGTTACACGGTGACCGAGCTGGCTGACCTGGCTGGCGTCACGCCGCGGACCGTGCGCTACTACCTCGCCCAGGGCCTGTTGCCGACAGTGGGCGTCACCGGTCCCGGGGCGAAGTACGACGACACGCACCTGGATCGGTTGCGCCTGATCAGGAGGCTCCAGCGGGAGCATCTCCCATTGGCGGAGATCCGCCGCCGACTGGAGACGCTCGATGACTCGGACGTCGCGACCCTTGTTGACACGGCACCGGCCGCGCCTGCGGACTCGGCCCTGGACTACCTTCGCCGGATCGGGGCGGCGGCTGGTCCGCCGACCAGGCCGACCGAGACACAGGTCCCGGTGTTGGCTCGACTGTCGCTGATCCCGGATCTGGCGCTCGCATCGACACCGCCCATCGGGTCCCGGATGGAGGGACCAGTCCACGTCGCGGAGACGCCGGCGCCATATCAGTCCACGCGTTCCCAGTGGGAGCGCATCGACCTCGCACCCGATGTCGAACTCCATGTAAGACGGCCGCTCGCGCGGTCGACCGCCAAACGGGTTGATCGCCTGATCGAGATCGCCCGCGACCTTCTAGGGGAGGAACGTCCATGACCCGCCTGACAGCCCGCGCCGATCGGCGCCTGGTTCGACCCAACCACCGCAGCCACCGCTACGTGCTCGTCGAGGTGACCGCACCCGGTGCGACCACCGCGCGCGAGCGAACACCGGTGAACCTCGCCTTCGTCCTCGATCGCTCGGGCTCGATGTCCGGCGGCAAGCTGGCGCTCGCCAAGGCCGCGGTCGGTGACGCACTCGCCCGGCTGGACGACCGTGACCGGTTCAGCGTCATCGTGTACGACGATGTCGTGGACGTCGTGGTCGAGAGCACCGCGGCGACTGGCGAGGCGAAGCACAACGCGATGGGCCGTCTCGCTGCAATCGAGCCACGCGGTAGCACCAACCTGTCGGACGGGTGGTTGCGTGGCTGTGAACAGGTCGCGCTGCATGCCACCGAATCAGGTGTCGATCGGGTCCTGCTCCTGACCGACGGCCTGGCCAACAAGGGCATCACGGACGCGACGACCCTCGCCGGCCATGCTCGTGAGCTCAGGACCCGTGGTGTCGTGACCAGCACGTTCGGTGTCGGCACGGACTTCGACGAGCACCTGCTCCAGGCCATGGCTGACGCCGGCGGTGGTCACTTCTACTACATCGCCGATGCCGCCGCGATACGCGACCACATCGCCAGCGAGGTCGGCGAGACCCTGGAGGTGACGGCCCGAGATACGTCCCTGGAGGTCCTCGCTGGCGAGGGCGTCGAGGTCGAGACCATCAGCCCGCACCAGGTGACGAGCCGGGGCAGTCGATCGATCGTCACGATCGGCGATCTCGTTGCGGACCAGGTGCTCGAGGTGGTCCTGCGCCTTACGTTCCCCTACGGGCACCTCGGGCAGGAGACCGGACTGATCGTGGCCATCAACGACCGCGACGGCGCGTTCGAGGCCGCGAGGGTAGGTGATGCCCGGCTGACGTGGACCTGGGCGGACGATGCGGCGAATGACGGCCAGCCTCGCGACACGGACGTGGATCGCGCAGTAGCGCGGCAGTTCACGGCTCGTGCTCAACAGGAGGCCGTGCTGCTAAACCGCCGTGGAGACTACGGCGGCGCCCAGCACGTGTTGAGCGGCACGGCACGTCGGATCAGCGGATATGCCCGTGGTGACGCGTCGATGCTCGCGATGAGTGCCCAGTTGGTCATGGAGAGCCGCGAAGCAGCAGCGCCGATGGATCCCGTGATGCTCAAGAAGATGCACTTCGAGGGCGCGAACATGGCCCGCTCGCGGGATGTCCTGGGGCGATCGCTCAAGAAGCCACGCTGACAGGGTCGGGCCGGCGCCTGGTGGCGTTGGTCCGGTGGGCCGACCACACAGCGTCGGCGTCGGGGGATCACGGGGCCCTGGCCGCTCAGGCGGTCAGGGCCTCCGGATTCGGATCGGGGTCTCGCCACGCAGCCATCGCGAGGACCGCGAGTGCCAGCAGCAGGGTCACGCCCATCAGCGGGGCACCGACGCGTTTGATCTCGACCGTATCCACGATCAGCCCGATCACGAACACCAGCAGTCCGAGGTTGACGCCCCAGAAGACCAGGTGACTGACGACGCCACGTCCACGACGTCCGAAGAGCATGACGCTAAGCAGCCCAACCACGATGTTGGTTATCACGCCGATATAGACCGCGTGATCACTGGCGACTAGGACGTTCGTGGGCAGCGCGCTCGGATCCTGGGTTGCGGCGCTGATGAAGGTGAACACCAGGTACATGAACAGGACCAGAGCGGCGACGACCCAGACGCTTGCGGCCGAGAAGTGGCGCGCTGGATCAGTGCTCGACCACGGGCCGCGCAGTGACCTTGGCCAGATCCGCGCGATGAACAGGATCACCGCGATCAGCTGCGTGAGCAGGTAGATCCCGCCGGCCGCCTGGGCCGCGCCCACCAGCAGTCCGACCGAGATGACGAGGCCACCGGCGAACAGGAGCACGACCTGCGCCACCCCACCCCGTGGCAGATCGCGTGTGCCCAGGATCTGCCACTCGAGGAGCCCCATGGCCACGAGCACGATGTAGCCGAAGGTCATGGCGCCGGCGTGGGCGCCGATGCTGTCGCCGCTGAGGATGGTCACGGCCAGGGCACCCTGGAGCTGGAGCAGGACGCCGACGACCGCCCCGTAGCCGAACGTGGTCAGGCCAAGGGTCACGGCGAGACGGGGGAGCGTCCGCTCGTCGGAAAGGAAACGCCGCCCCAGCCAGACGAGCAGCCAGGCGATCGCGAGCAGGAGCGCTGTGCCGGTCAGCGCCCGGAATGGCAGCGATCCCGTGTAGAACGCGAGAACGTAGAGCGGCACGAGGACCGCGAACGCGATGGTCAGGCGTCGATCAGACGCTCGGAAGAGCAGGAACGCGGAGGCGATCAGGGTCAAGGTCAGCCAGCCGACCGTGCCCGCGTGGACGTGGGTCAGGATCTGGTTGTGGTCGAACTCGACCGCGTCGGCACCGTTGAGGATGCCGATGACGATGTTCACGACGAACACGGCCATCGCGACGAGGTACAGGTCGCGGGCATCGGC
>CAYNGM010000282.1:0-3403 GCA_964396565.1 uncultured Anaerolineaceae bacterium
CAGCATCGAGAGGGACGGACATGAGCGGGCTCCCCGCACGGGCGAACGTCGTGATCATCGGGGCCGGCATCGTCGGCAACAGCCTCGCCTATCACCTGGCGAAGCAGGGCTGGACGGACATCGTCCTGCTCGACAAGGGTCCCCTGCCCAACCCGGGTGGCTCGACCGGCCACGCCTCGAACTTCATCTTCCCGACCGACCACAACAAGGAGATGACGGCGCTCACGCTCGACTCGATGGCCCAGTACAAGGATCTGGGCGTGTTCACGGAGTCGGGCGGTATCGAGGTCGCGCGTACACCGGAGCGGATGCAGGAGCTGACGCGACGGATGAGCTCGGCGCGCTCGTGGGGCATCGAGTCGGAGCTCATCGATCCGGCGCGCGTGAAGGAGCTCGTCCCGTACTGCAACACGGACATCGTGCTCGGCGGCTTCTACACGCCCTCGGTCGGCGTGGTTGATTCGCTGCGTGCCGGCACGATCATGCGCGACCGCGCCATCGAGATGGGTGCACTCACGGTCTCGGCGGCGACAGAAGTCCTCGGTCTGGACGTCGTTGACGGACGGATCGCCCGCGTCCGCACCGACCGGGGGGATATCGAGGCGTCCACCGTCGTCATCGCCTGCGGCATCTGGAGTCCCCGCATCGCCCGGATGGCCGGCGCGTCGATCCCGCTCAGCCCAGCTGTCCACCAGATGATCAGCGTCGGACCCGTGCCCCAGTTCGCGGACGTCGTCGGCGAGATCGGCAACCCGATCATCCGCGACATGGACACCAACATGTACGAGCGCCAGCACGGCGGCGACCTGGAGGTCGGCTCGTACGCCCATCGGCCCATCCTGATGGAGCCCGACGACATCCCGTCCATCGCCGAGTCTGCCCTGTCGCCGACGGAGTTGCCGTTCACCCAGGAGGACTTCGAGCTCCAGCTCGAGCAGGCTCTCGAACTCGTGCCGGACATCCTCGGTGACGAACGGGTGGGCATCCGCTACTCGATCAACGGCCTGCTCTCGCTGACCCCGGACGGGATGCCCATCCTGGGCGAGACACCGGAAGTCAAGGGTCTCTGGTCGTGCGCCGCGGTGTGGATCAAGGAGGGCCCCGGGATCGCCCGGGCCGTCGCCGAATGGATGACCCACGGCTGGTCCGAGATCGACCTGCACGGCTCCGACATCGCGCGCTTCTACGAACACCAGAAGACCAGGACCCACATCAACGCGCGCACGGCCGAGGGCTTCAACAAGACCTACGGCATCGTCCATCCGATGGAGCAGTGGGCCTCCAACCGCAACGTCCGCCTCTCCCCGGCTTACCCGCGTCAGGTCGCGCTCGGTGCCGAGTTCTTCGAGGCCGCCGGCTGGGAGCGTCCGTTCTGGTACGGGGCCAACGAGGTCCTCCTCGGCGAGTACGGCGACCGGGTCGCCCGTCGCGAGGCGGAGTGGGACTCGCGCTGGTGGTCGCCGATCATCAGCGCCGAGCACCTGGCGATGCGTGACCGCGTCGCACTCATCGACCTGGCCGCCTTCGCGGCGTTCGATGTCTCCGGTCCGGGCGCCCTCGACTACCTGCAGGGCCTGGCCGTCGCCCAGCTGGACGTCGCAGTGGGCCGCGTGGTCTACACGCCGCTCCTTGCCGAGAACGGCGGGATCTTCGCCGACCTGACGATCATGCGGCTCGCGCACGACCTGTTCCGCGTCGTGACCGGCGGTGGCATGGGTATGCGCGACAAGAAGTGGTTCGTCGACCACCTGCCGGCCGATGGCTCGGCCCAGCTGTTCGATGCCACCTCGGCGCTGTACACGCTGGGTATCTGGGGCCCGCGCGCCAGGGACGTCCTGGCCGCCGCCGCGCCATACGACGACGTGTCGAACGAAGGTTTCCCGTTCGGGACCTGCCGGGTCATCGAGATCGGGGCGGTCCGGGCGCTCGCCTCGCGGATCTCGTACGTCGGCGAGCTCGGCTGGGAGATCTACGTTCCCATGGAGGAGGGTCTGGCCCTGTGGGACGCGCTATGGGCGGCCGGCCAAGGGCACGGCATCATCGCCGCCGGTATCGGTGTCTACGGCACGACCGGCCGCATCGAGAAGGGTTATCGCGCCCACGGCGCGGAGCTCGAGCTCGAGTACGACCTCGTCGAGGCGGGCATGGTCCGGCCCAAGGTCAAGGCGCAGGACTTCGTCGGCAAGGCGGCGTACCTCAAGCAACGCGAGAGCGCGCCGGCCGCGATCCTGTGCACACTCACCCTCGATGACCCGACATCATCGACCGGTGTCGCCCGCTACATGCTCGGCCGCGAGCCGATCCTGACGCTCGATGGCTCGCCGCTCGTGGATGCCAAGGGTCGTCGCTCGTACGTGACGAGCGCGGGGGCCGGGCCATCGGTCGGGAAGCACCTGCTGATGTCGTACCTGCCGCCCGCCCAGGCGGTCGAAGGGACGAAGCTCCTCGTCGAGTATCTCGGCGAGCGCTATCCGGTGTCTGTCGCGGTCGCCGGGTCGACGCCCCTGTTCGATCCCGAGAACGAGCGCGTCAGGAGCTAAGGGGCGGTCGCATGCGCATCCTCGCTCTCGTCAAGCGCGTCCCGGCCACGGGTGGGCGCATCAACCTGGCTCCGGACGGCCGCAGCATCGACACGGCCTACCTCGGCTTCGTGGTCAGTCCGCACGAGGAGTGCGCGGTCGAGGAGGCGGTCCGGCTCGTCGAGGCGAACGGGGGCGAGGTCGTGGTGATGACCCTCGGTCCGGCCGAGGCGGTCGATCAACTGCGTGACGCTCTGGCCATCGGCGCTGCCCGGGCGGTCCACCTCGAGACGGACGGAGCGGATTGGGATCCGGTGGCGACCGCTGCTGCGCTGGTCGACGCGATCCGCGGACTGGAGGGGGAGGGTGGCCCGTTCGACCTGATCCTCGCCGGCAACGAGTCCGCCGACTCGGGCGGGTTCCAGGTCGCGATCCGTGTCGCGGTGGCCCTGGGACGGCCGGTCGTCAACGGGGCCAAGGCCCTGACCGTGGACGACGGTGTAGCGACGGTCCGTCGGGCGGTGTCGGGCGGCTGGGAGGTCTACCAGGTACCGCTGCCGGCGGTCGTCGGGGTTCGTGAGGGCATCAACCTGCCGCGCTATCCGTCGGTCCCGGGGAGACTGCGGGCCAAGCGGATGGAGATCGAGCGGAATGCCCCGACGCGGGTCGCCGGCGGTCCGGAGCTGATCCGCCTGGCACTCCCCGTCGAGCAGCAGGGGGAGGTCGAGATCATCGGCTCCGGGCCGGAGGCGGCACCACGAGTGGTCGAGATCCTTCGCGAGATAGGTGCGCTGTGAGGGCGCCCCTGGTCCTTGTCGAGGTCGTCGATGGCTCGGTCGATCGGCTGTCGGCCGAGGCGATCGCTTTCGCGCGTTCGATCGGTG
>CAYNGM010000283.1:0-3401 GCA_964396565.1 uncultured Anaerolineaceae bacterium
GGTTCACCGATCCGTCCGGAACCCTCCAGACCCTCGCCGAGTCGGGTGATCTCGGCCCGGTCAGCGACCGTTCGCCAGGTCCCCACGTCGTCCCGCTCCGCGACGTGGAACTTGATCGAATTGGTGCCCGCATCGATGACCGCGAAACGCGCCGGCAGGTCGGCCAGCAACGTCGCCAGACCGCGGGGATACCCGGTATTGACGTACGAGCCCAGGCCAAGCCGTCGGACCGCGCCGATCACGGCGCCGGCATCGGTCGCCTCGATCGCGATCGTCCGGGTGGTCCGACCCATGGCGGTCACATCGGACAGCTCCGCGCTGCAGCCATCGATGGTGTAGCGCACCCGTCGCTTGTGGACCGGGATCGCCCGGATCGTGCCGCTTGGGGCGATCACTTCGTCCATGAGTCGTGTGAGCGTGTAGTCGTCCCGGGCCAGAGAGGGGAGGGGAGCACGCAGGCCCATGAAGGCCTGCCTGACCACGTCCACGGAGACCGGGAACCCCGTCTTGAGCACGGGTTCCCAGCGCTCGAGTCCGTCCGCATCCACCTCACGCAGGACCTTGATATCGAGGAGGTCGAAGCGGACCTTGACCGTGTCCATCGCCTGGCCCGCGGTCTCAGGTGCCGTGGCCAGCAAGTAGATCTCGTCGCTTTCGGCCGGGCTGCTTGCCTCCGACGCGGCGAAGGCGGCAAGCGCTGACTCCGGCAGCGACGTTCCGAAGGTGCGCCACTCCCAGCGCGGGACGATCGCGCTCATGGTCCGACCGCGATGGACTTGCTCATCTGCACATCCGTCTCTGCGTAGCCGACCGATCGATACAGGTTCCGGGCGATCTCGTTGTCGCCGAACACGTGGAGGCCGATGGTGTCGTAGCCGTCCGCGCGTGCGACCGCCTCGAGGGCGAGCATGGCCGCCCGGCCGTAGCCGCGACCGCGCGCGTCCGGGTCGATCTCGATGTCCCAGATGAACGCCTTGCGGGGTTCGCCATCGCGGACGGGTCCGAACCACAGCACGCCGACCGCCTCGCCGGCGGCCGTGACGATCTCGCGCAGGTCGTGGCTCGTGGTCAGCGGACCGTCCGGAAGCAGGACCTCGAACTCGTGACGCGCGAGCGCCTCTGCCTCATCGGCCGGCCAGGCACCGACGCGGACCTTGTCCGCGGCGTAGCCGACGATTGCGCGCTCGCGCCAACGCACGTAGGCGTCCGGCCGGATCGGCTCCAGCGTCACGGCAGGGGTGTCGTCGGTCATTCGAAGGGGACGAGCGACTCGACCGAGGTGACCGGACCGACCCCCATGCGGATCCGCCCACCGCCGGCCCGAACCAGGCCCTGGGCGATGCCCATCGACGACTTGGCGAACTTGCGCACCTTGTCCCAGTGCGTCGAGAACGCGTTGTAGACACCCGAATCCCAGATTCGCAGCATGAACTCGTCGTTGTAGTGCAGCGCGTTGTTGGTCCAGTTGGCCGAACCCGTGAATACGACCTTGGCGCTCGTATCGCCGGCGTACACGCCGTTGATCAGCATGTACTTGTCGTGGACCATCTGGTCGACCACGCTGTCCTCGTTCTCGTCGGTCGCTGCCGGGACGATGGTCGGACCGCCGTAGCGCCCGCCCTTCTTCATGAGCGCGGCCAGGATCCCTGGATCGACCCTGGTCGGATCGAACATGATGGTGACCTTGCAGCCCTGGTTGTCCAGCGACCAGATACGCTCGGCGAGCCGGACACGCAGGATGCTCCACTGGTACATGGCGATCTTGATGGTCGTCCGGCCGCCGCTGCCGTAACCCGGGGCCACCCCGGTGCAGCGGATGTTGCCGAGGATCCCGTAGACCGGATCGTTGCGCGGGCCGGTCCCGCTCTTGGGGAAGAAGTAGACCTTGTGCTTGCCGCTCGTCGCCGTGAAGTAGGCGTTCGGCGAGGTCGTGGGCTGGTTCACCTTGCGCGACCCGTAGGCCATCATCTCGAAATTGCGCTCGAATGCCCCGTACAGGACCGGGTCGACCATCGTGTAGCCGTTGTTCCAGCCACGTCGGGCCTGAAAGTAGGTCGGGTTGGCCGAGGCGACGATGACCACGTTGGAGACACCGCCGGTCCTGGAGAACATGTAGACCTTGGTGTGCATGTACGAGGGCTCGTTCTCGGTCAGGCACGCACCGTGGCAGGCGACCGCGTAGTTGTCCCTGCGCGGGTCAGATCCGAGCGCCGCGACCATCCGGTCCCAGGCCGGGTAGCGGGCGTGGTCGTCGAGGATCAGCCTCACCGTCACCCCGCGCTTGCGGGCCGCGATGAGCTTGTCGGCGAAGGCCTCGATGGTGAACGAGAACATCGCCATCCGGATGATCGCGCCGCGCTTGGTGCCGTCGATCGCCTTGGTGATCTTGTTCATGATCGCCATCTGCTCGGCGTCCGATCCGGTCGGGTCGTTGAACACGGGACCCTCGGTCGGGCCGGCCGCGAACGCATCACCGGCTAGGGACGGGGCATTCGCGGTGATCGAGCCGAGGAGCAGGGCGGCGAGCAGGACGTGGAGATGACGGCGCAACGCGGTCCCTCGTGGATGGGCGGGGAGGATGCCACCATGGCGCATCGTCACGGTTTTGCGCAAGTGGGTCCATGGGAACGATGACCGGGCCCTCGGGGTGACCATCGACTCCATCGCGGACGTCCGCCCCGATCGAGGGATAGACTGCGCACGCGGCCGTGCCACGGATACGTGGGCGGTCGGTCGGAACCCGATCCGGAGGAGTCGTCCCTTCGTGGACGCAGGACCAAGTCGCGCCGCTCGCGGCGCCAACTGCAAGCTTCCGGTCGACCCGTTCCGGGGACGCCGCTCCGCCTGCTGACGGGGCGCCCGTGACGGTCGACCGTCACGAGGTGTCCAAATGGTCTACCTGAGCCAGGTCATCGGTCGCCCGATCCTGGACGCGCAGGGGGCCGCGATCGGTCAGGTCGCGGACCTCGTCGTGGCCGTCGGCGACCGCTACCCACCCGTCACCGGTCTCGTCGCCCGCACCGGCGGTGCCCGGATCTTCCTGCCCTGGTCATCGGTCGCTTCGATCGATCACTCGGGCGCGCGACTCGCCACCCGCACGATCGATGTCGGCCATTTCGTCCGGCGGCCCGATGAGATCCTGCTCAAGGCCGGTCTGCTCGATCGCCAGATCGTGGACATCGATGGTCGCAAGGTCGTCCGCGTCAACGACCTCCGGCTCGACGCCATCGGAGAGGCGCTGCACCTGGTCGCGGTCGATGTCGGATCGACCGGTCTTCTTCGACGGTTCGGGCTGGAGGGACCGTTCCGGGTCGTTGCGCGCAATCTCCGCCTGCCGGGCGTCGAGCGGTTCATCGACTGGGAGGATGTCGACCCTGTCGAGTCCTCCATCGAATCAGTCA
>CAYNGM010000284.1:0-3392 GCA_964396565.1 uncultured Anaerolineaceae bacterium
GTGGTGCCCGCCGGGGCGTACTTCGTCGCGTTCTCGACGAGATGTTCGATGATCTGGCGGAGGCGTGGCGGATCGGCGAGGGCGTGGAGATGCGCGGCGCCGCCGATGGTCACGACATGGTGGGCCACGAGCGGCCCGAGCCCGGCCATGACCTCGCGGACCGTCCCCTCCACGTCGACCGGTCCGACGGTCGCGGCGTCTTCCGGGACGACCCGGACAGAGGCCAGGATGGAGTCCACCAGGCGGTCCAGCCGCTCGATCTGCTCGAGAGTCGCCTCGTGCCAGGCGGCCCGCGCCGCGCGCCGTCCGAGGTCGCGCGATTGGCGGCCCGCGAGGGTCGGCTCCTCGGCGAGCAGGTCGGTGTATGCCCGCACGACGGCCAGTGGCGTGCGCAGCTCGTGGGTCACCAGCGCGATGAGTTCGTTGCGTGCCTCATCGATCGCCTTGAGCGCCTCGACCCGCGCCTCGGCCTCGGCCTGCTGGCGACCCTTCTCGACGATGCCGGCGAGCAGGTCCGCCACGGCGCTCAGTTGGTCCACATCGGCCTGGCTGAAAGTCCGCGGACGCTCGGTCTGGACGTTGAGCACGCCGACCGTCGCATCGTGCCAGGTCAGGGGCACGCTCAGCATCGAGGCCACGAAGCGGCGCTGGTCGATGCCGCGCACCCAGAGGAACCGGGGCTCGGCCTTGACGTCGGGGATGACCAGCGGACGCTGGGTAGCCGCGACATGGCCGGTCACGCCCTCGGCAAATGGCACCCGCGCCCGACCGATCTGATAGCGGTCGAGGCCGTTCGTCGCCGCCAGCGTCAGGTACGCTCCGTCCCGGTCGAGCAGGTACAGGGAGGAGACATCGGCATGGAGCGCATCACGCGTGCCGTCGACGACGGTCTCCAGCAGCTCGTCCCAGGTTCGTGCCGTGGTCGCCAGTCGGGCGACACCGTGAAGGAAGCGCAGCTGATCGAGGCCCTCTGCGCCCGGGTGCGCTTCGATCGGTCCTTCGCTCCAGGGAGCCATCGTGCTCACGGTACAAGGGTAGGGAAGGTTGCGACCGGACAAGGTTGCGGTCTCGTCCCGCCTGGGTTGCGGAAGGGCGTGTCCCGACGATCGCTCGTATGGTCGGTCTCGTGGTACGCGGCGTGACGGCTCGACGTCCGACGACCTTGCCCGGCCGCGCCGAACCGCCCGGCATCGGCTCAGCCGGGGCGCGCGACCCGCAGGCTCGGGAGGTCCGACTGCTCGGTGCGCTTCTCGGCCAAGTCATCATCGAGCAGGCCGGCGAGGCCACCTACGAGGCAGTGGAGCGGATCCGGCGACGCGCCATCGCGCTGCGCAAGACGGACGATCCAATCGAGCGTGGGCGTCAGGCCGCCGATCTCGACGCACTCGAACTGGATGCGACTGAGGCCGTAGTCGAGGCGTTCTCGATCTACTTCCAGCTGATCAACCTGGCCGAGGCTCGCGGTCGCATCAGGACCCTGCGTCGTCGTGAGCGATCCGCGCGCGACGGGATGCTCGACGGATCCGTCGCGGACGCCGTGGATGGGCTTCGCCGTGCCGGACACACTGACGAGGAACTCGATCGAATGCTCGATCGACTGCACATCTCGCTCGTTCTGACCGCCCATCCGACGGAGGCCCGTCGTCGTACCGCCCTGGTGGCCCTGAGGCGCTGCGCAGTTCTACTTGAGCGGCTCGATGACGCGCGCTTGACGCCATCGGAGGATCACGAGATCCGACGTCGGCTGCGCGAGGAGATCACCATCCTGTGGCGGACCGCTGACCTGCGGATCGTGGCCCCAGAACCGCTCGATGAGGTCCGGACGGTGATGGCGGTGTTCGATGCGACCCTCTTCACCATGGTCGCGCGCCTGTATCGGGCGACCGATGCGGCCCTCGACCCGCCTCGCGGGCGGGTTATCCGGACCGGCGAGCGGCCGCCGCGTGCACCGGCGTTCCTGCGCTATGGATCGTGGATCGGCGGGGATCGTGACGGCAATCCGCATGTGACGGCCGAGACGACCGAGCGGACCCTGCGGATCCAGGCGGACCATGTCCTGCGCGGTTACGAGGCCGTTGCGTCACGCCTGATGCAGACGGTCTCGGTGGCGACGCCGAGTCATCTGGTGGCGCGACCACTTGCATCGCGCCTGGGCCGTGACGCGGAGGAGCTGCCCGAGACGGATCGTCAGCTTCGGCGTCGTTTCCCGGACGAGCCGTATCGCCAACGGTTCGGCTTCATCGCCGAGCGACTGCGTCGCACGCGTGCCGCCCTCACCGACGACACAGGTCCGCGTTCCGGACGCTATCTGGATGCCGGATCACTGGACGACGAACTCGCCGAGATCCAGGTCGCGCTGGTGGCTGAGGGTCTCGGTCGCATCGCCTGGGGTGAGGTGGCCGAGCTGCGCTGGCAGGTTGCGACGTTCGGGTTCCATCTCGCCTCGCTGGAGGTCCGCCAGCACAGCGACGTCCACCGCCTTGCCTTGGCCGCGCTCCGCCAGATCGGCGCCCCCCGTGCGTCCAGCCATGATCCAGCCGCTGAGCTCATCCCGGGCGTGACCCTCGATGAGGTGCTGGCGACATTCCGGGCGATGTCTTCTGCACAGGCCCGGTTCGGTGTCGAGGCATGCCGACGGTGCGTGGTTTCGTTCACCAGGACCCCGAGCGATGTCACCGACGTCCTGGAGTTGGCGCGGATCGCCGTCGGCTCGGACATGACGATGCCGGTGATCGATGTGGTCCCGCTCTTCGAGTCGAGTGATGCGCTTCTCGATGCCGGCGCGATCCTCGATGCTCTTCTTGGTGATCAGGCGTATCGGGCACACCTCGCCACGAGGGGTGATCGACAGGAGGTCATGCTCGGCTACTCCGACTCGAACAAGGAGTCGGGCTTTCTGGCCGCCGCCTGGATGCTCCACGGCGCCCAGGCCGAGCTGGTCGAGGTGGCCGCGCGACACGGCGTCGAGTTGACCCTGTTCCACGGTCGTGGCGGTGCCATCGGACGCGGGGGTGGACCGGCCCATCGGGCGATCCTTGGCTCTGCGCCCGGTTCGGTCGATGGGCGGCTCAAGCTGACCGAGCAGGGCGAGGTGATCGCGGCCAACTACGCTGATCCGGCTATCGCCCGCCGTCACCTTGAGCAGTTGACCGGAGCCGTGCTCATGGCATCGACCGCTGAGCATGATGCCGACGCGACCGACGCGCTGCGTGTGGGCCGACCGATCCTGGACGAGCTCGCCGAGACGGCCCGGGTCGCGTATCGCGCCCTCGTTCATGACGATACGGGGTTCGCGGCGTTCTTCCGCGACATCACCCCGATCGCGGAGTTGTCCGGCATCCGGCTCGGGTCGCGACCTGCTGCGCGCGGTCGACAGGACGACGTGGCCCCGC
>CAYNGM010000285.1:0-3383 GCA_964396565.1 uncultured Anaerolineaceae bacterium
GGTTCGGACCGCCACGGATGGACCGGGCGCGCTCGGGGCGGTCGCGAGCGCTGCCCCGGACCTGGTCGTGCTCGATCTGGGCCTCCCCGGTCTCGATGGCATGGAGGTCACGAAGCGCCTCCGCGCCGACCCGGCGACTGCCGGACTACCGATCGTGATCCTCACGGCACGCGACGACGAGCTCGACACGGTCCTCGGTCTCGAGCTCGGGGCGGACGACTACATCACGAAGCCGTTCTCGCCGCGCGAACTGGTCGCGCGGGTCAATGCCGTCCTGCGACGCATGCGGAGGGCCCCCACGACGTCGTCGGATGCGAGCGGCGAGCGGATCGTCGTCGGCGACCTCACACTCGATGTCCCGCGGATGCGGACCGGGGTGGCCGGCAGGGCCGTGGACCTGACGCCGACCGAATTCACGATCCTGGCGACCCTGGCGCGCCAGCCAGGCCGGATCTTCACGCGCTCGCAGCTGCTCGATGCGCTCCACGGGGTCGCCTTCGATTCCTACGAGCGGGCCATCGATTCACACGTCAAGAACCTGCGCCGAAAGCTGGAGCCCGATCCACCGCGACCTCGATATGTGCTGACCGTGTACGGGGTGGGCTATCGACTCGCCGATGATCGGGAGGGTGGCGCGTGACGCAGCGGCATCGACACGATCCGCCGTGGTCTGCGGGCGGCGGGCCGCCATGGATACGCCGCCGACGTCGCGGTTTCGGCTGTGTGTTCGCCGTCGTCTTCTTCGTCGTCGCGGCATCGATGCTCGCCGCGGCCGTCGTCATCTTCTCGCGCCTTGGCCTCATCGCGGGTGTCATCACGTTCGTCGTCGTGGTGGTCTCACTCACCGGCGTCGCCCGTTCGTTTCGCCGCACGGGCCAGCAACTCGACACGCTCGTCGAGGCCACCGGCCGGGTCGAGGCCGGTGACTACACGGTCAGGGTCGGGACGCCGGAACGCGCGATGTCGTCCATGCGCGATCTGTCCCGCGGGTTCGACACAATGGTCGAGCGGCTGGAGGCCGACAAGACGCAGCGTCGTCGGTTGCTCGCCGACGTGAGCCACGAGCTGCGGACACCGCTCGCGATCATCGCGGGGAACATCGAGGCCATGATCGATGGCGTGCATCCGACCGACGACGCGCACCTGTCCGTCGTGCTCGAGGAGACCCGGGTCATGGAACGGCTCATCGAGGACCTTCGGACGCTGGCGCTCTCGGAGGCGGGCACGCTCCGCCTGCACCGGGAGATGGTGGACATCGGCGAGTTGATGGATGACGTGGTGCGGTCGTTCGAGGGGGCCGCGGGTCCGGCCGGGGTGACCGTGCGGGCCGTGGTCCAAGACATGCCGGTGATCCTGGATGTGGACCCGGTACGGATCCGGGAGGTGCTCGCCAACCTGGTCGCGAACGCGATCCGGCATACGCCACGGAACGGGGATGTGGCACTCACCGCGTCCATCGCGGATCCGTGGCTCGAGATCCTGGTCTCCGATACCGGTCCGGGCATCGACCCCAAGGTCCTCCCCCACCTGTTCGACCGGTTCGTCTCGACGTCAGGGGCCACTGGCTCGGGTCTGGGCCTGGCCATCGCCCGGTCGCTCGCCGAAGCCCACGGGGGATCTCTCGAGGTCGCCGCCACGGGGAGTGCCGGTACCTCGTTCCGCCTCCGGCTCCCCATGGTCGCGTGATCCACACGTCGTCGACCGCGACCTCACTCGGTCGGGGCGTCCTCGATCCAGCCGGTGGCGCGTTCGACGCCCTTGCGCCAGCGTGCGATGCCGACGGCACGCTCGTCGGCGCCCATGCGCGGCTGCCAGCGTCGTCCGACGCGATCCATGGCCCGCAGCTCGTCGATGTCACGCCAGAAGCCGACGGCCAGACCGGCTGCGTAGGCCGCACCGAGTGCGGAGATCTCCGCGATGGGCGGTACGACCACCGGCCGACCCAGGAGGTCCGCCTGGAACTGCATCAGGAGCTCGTTTCGGGTCATCCCGCCGTCGACGCGGAGCTCGCCTTCGAGTGAGCCGGGCAGTGCGCTGGACACGGCTCGGTCACCGGTCGGATCGCCGGTCGGGTCGGCGAGATCGGCGACCATCGCCTCCTCGAGCTCGAGGACCTGGTAGGCCGTCGCCTCCAGTGCCGCCCGGACGATGTGCGCCTTCGTCGCGTACCTGGTGAGCCCGGCGATGATCCCGCGAGCATCGGGACGCCAATGGGGCGCAAAGAGGCCACTGAAGGCCGGCACGAACACGACATCACCCGAGTCAGGTACTGATCGGGCGAGCGCCTCGACCTCGTCGGCAGACGCGATGATCCCGAGTTGGTCGCGGAGCCATTGGATCAACGAACCCGCCACCGCGACGGAGCCCTCCAGGGCATAGGTCGTGACGCCGTCGCGGGTCGCGGCCACGGTCGTGATCAGGCCATTGCGGCTGTGGACCGGGGTCGTGCCGGTGTGCATGAGCATGAACGCGCCCGTGCCGTACGTGCACTTGGCCTGCCCGGACTCGAAGCAGCTCTGGCCGAACAGGGCGGCCTGTTGGTCGCCGAGGATGCCGGCGATCGGGACGCCATCGATGTCCGTGCCCGCGGCACCGGTCCCGACCACTTCGGACGAGCCGCGGATCTCGGGGAGCATCGCCCGGGGGATCCCCAGATCAGCGAGGATGCCCTCGTCCCAGTCGAGCGTCTCAAGATCCATGAGCATCGTGCGGGACGCGTTGCTCGTGTCGGTCACGTGGACGCCACCGGTCGTGCCGCCGGTGAGGTGCCAGACGAGAAACGAGTCGATCGTGCCGAACAGGAGGTCGCCACGTTCCGCGGCAGTTCGCCGTTCCGGGTCGAGCCCATCCAGGATCCAGCGTAGTTTCAGCGCGCTCGAATACGTCGAGACCGGGAGCCCGGTACGCGCCCGGTAGCGGTCGATGCCGCGTCCATGGGGATCGGTCGCCGCTAGTCGCGCCACCGCGTCGGCGGTCCGGGTGTCCTGCCAGACGATGGCGTTGCCGACGGGATGCCCGGTCCGCCTGTCCCAGACGACGGTCGTCTCGCGCTGGACGCTTATCCCGACAGCCGCCAGCGAGCGCGCGTCCGCACCGGCCTCCCGCAGGGCCTCACGGATACAGGTGCGGACGCGCTCGATGATCTCGTCGGGGTCGTGTTCGACCCAGCCGGGGCGTGGCGTGAGCTGGGCGTGCTCGAGCTGGTGCCCCGCAACGATCCTCCCGCCGCGATCGAACAACAGGGAGCGACTGGACGTCGTCCCCTGGTCGATCGCGGCGACGATGCTCCCAGAGGGAACCACTACATCCGATACGACTCGGCCGAGACCCGCATCCGGTCCATGTCACGTCCGATGTCCCGCATCTGGTACCAGATGCCGGCA
>CAYNGM010000286.1:0-3375 GCA_964396565.1 uncultured Anaerolineaceae bacterium
CGGAGGCACCGCGGCATCGACGTCTGAGCGCGTTCGTCGTCGAGCTCCCGACCGAGGGATTTGCGGTTGCCCGACTCGAGCACAAGATGGGGCTCCGCGGCAGCCCGACGGCGGAGCTCGTCTTCGATGGTGTCCGCGTCTCGGCCGCGAACCGCCTCGGTGCGGAGGGAGACGGGTTCGACATCGCCATGCGCACACTCGATCGCAGTCGGCCGGGGATCGCGGCACAGGCCGTCGGGATCGCCCAGGGCGCGCTCGAGGTAGCGACGCAGTACGCGCGGGAACGCCGCCAGTTCGGGCAGCGGATCGGCGACTTCCAGCAGATCGGCGCGATGCTCGCCGACATGGACGCAGGGACCGAGGCCGCGCGGCAACTGCTGTACAAGGCCTGCGTCGAGATCGATGCCGGCGCACCCGACGCCAGTCGTTGGTCGGCCATGTGTAAACTCGTGGCCGGTGACAACGCGATGCGGGTCACCACCGACGCCGTCCAGGTCCTCGGTGGATACGGCTACATCGACGAGTTCCCGGTCGAGCGGATGATGCGCGACGCGAAGATCACCCAGCTCTACGAGGGAACGCAGCAGATCCAGCGACTCGTCATCGCACGGGCACTGCTCGGCAAGGGCAGCTGATCGTGCGGGCTGGTTGCCCAAGGAGGTCACGTTCCTGGTGCGCATCGTCGTTCTGACCAAACCGGTCCCTGATCCCGCCTCAGGCGGCGAGCGTCTGCTACCTGACGGCCGACTCGACCGCGCCAACAGTCCGGCCGTGGTCAACGGCAACGACGAGTACGTCCTCGAGAAGGCGCTCAAGCTCGTCGAGGCAGCCGGGGCAGGGGAGGTCATCCTGCTCACGATGGCCCCGGCGTCCGCTCCCGAGACCATGCGCAAGGCACTGGCCATGGGTGCGACCAGCGGCGTGCTGGTGACCGATCCGGCACTCGAGGGTTCGTGCACGGTCGCCACGACCCGCGTGCTGGCCGCGGCCCTGCGGACACTCGAGTTCGACCTGGTCTTCGCCGGCGTGGATTCCTCTGATGGCTTCGCCGGCGTCGTCCCGGCCGGTGTGGCTGCCCTTGCCGGTCTGCCGTACCTGTCCTGGGCCGCTGACATCGTCCCTGATCCCGCCGCGGGCAGGGTCAGGGTCAAGCGCATCAGCCCATCCGGTTACGACCTGCTGGAAGCCGCGATGCCGGCACTCATCAGCGGGACCCAGGCCCTGGGTGAGCCGCGCTACCCCTCGCTCAAGGGAATCATGGCCGCGCGTGCCAAGACGATCACGACGATGTCGCTGGCGGACCTCGGGATCGATGCCTCGACGGTCGGCCTGACCGCTGCGACGAGCCGCGTCGATAGCGCCGTCCCACCCGCGGCCCGAGCCGCGACACGGGTCATTCGTGAGACACCGGAAGTGGCCGCGCACGAGGTGGTCCAGTTCCTCGCTGAGCGGAGGATCATCTGATGGGCCATCTGCTGGTCATCGGCGAGGTCGCACCAGATGGATCGCTGACCCGACTCTCCGCCGAGGTGGCCACGCTCGCCCGGTCTCTCGCTGACGGGCTCGGCGCCACCGCCGCGGGGATGGTCCCGGTCGCCGGGGCCGGCGGTGCGGCAACGGAGCTCGCGACGTACCTGCCCCGGGTGACCCTTGACGGTGGCCTGACCACCGATGCGACCGCCTCGGAGCGCGCGGCACTCGTCGCGGGTGCGCTCGCGGACGTCGACCACGTGCTGCTGCCGGCAAGTCCGGATGGCCGCGACCTGGCCGGTGCGCTGTCGGCCCTGACCGGCTGGGGCGTCCTCGTCAACGCGGTCGGTGCGCGCGTCGAAGGGGCCAGGCTCGTCGTCGAAGGCAGCGTCTTCGGAGGCAAGCTTCGGACCGACTCGTCGTTCACCGGTGACCGAGGGATCATCACCGTCCGGGCCAACGCCGTCAAGGCCTCACCGTTGGCCGCGCCTGGATCGGTCAACGCGGTCTCGAGCACCCCGGACGCGACCATCCCGGCCGTGACCCTAGTCGAGCACCTGCCCGCGGAGTCGAGCGCGGTTTCCATCGATGACGCCCGGATCATCGTCAGTGGTGGACGCGGTGTCGGCGGGCCCGATGGCTTCGAGCTGTTGCGCGAGCTGGCCGACGAGCTGGGTGGCGCCGTCGGCGCGTCACGCGCGGCCGTGGACAGCGGCTGGATCCCGTATGCCCAGCAGATCGGTCAGACCGGCAAGATCGTCAAGCCCCAGCTCTATCTCGCGATGGGCATCAGTGGGGCGATCCAGCACAAGGTCGGGATGCAGACCGCCGCTACGATCGTGGCCATCAATCGCGACCCCGACGCGCCGATCGCCGACTTCGCCGACGTGATGGTCATCGGAGACCTGTTCGAGGTCGGCCGGGCGATGCTCGCCGAGCTGCGCGCGCGCTCCGGCTGACAGACCACGTCGGGGACCCTGGGGCGTGACCGAACTCGCGATCCTGCTCCCGCTCGTGGCGTTCGTCGCCCTGGCGGCGGCAACGGCCATCGTGCTGCGGCGTGCCGGCCGCATCGTGGCCCGGACTCGCGAGGTGGAGGGCTTCCGAAGCAGCATCCGTGATCTCGTGGCCCGGATAGACACGTCCTACGAGGGGGCGACGAGCCGAATCGATGCGGTCCGTCGCGGGCAGCACGGCGCCGACACGATAGGGCCGACGATCGAGGCCGCGACCGATGCCACGGAACGCTATCTCGAGGAGGCGCGCGCGCTCCATGGACCGCCGGCCGCCATCGAGATCCGCGACGACATCGTGGCCGAGCTGGAGCGCGCGGGTCGAGCCCTCGCCATGGTCGAACATGGGGCGGGCATCCTCGCCGCCGTCCGTCGCCGCGGTCGCGAGCTGGAGGCGCAGACCGCGATCAAGCGTGGCTACCTGAACCTTCTCCACGCCCGCGAGGCCATCGATCGTCACGCGCTCCGCGTCGACACCCTGGAGGCGGGCGCGGATGCCAGTGGCTCGACCATCAGACCGCCCGTCCAGGAGACCCGCTCCTGACCACACCGGACCACACCATGTAGTGGTATGCTCGCCCAACACCACAAGCGGTAGTGGTGACCCAGTGACAGGAGATCGATGCGCTGCCCCCAATGCGGCGAGCGGGACACTCGCGTCGTCGATTCGCGCGATCTGGACGAGTCAGCCACCATCCGACGTCGTCGGGAGTGCAACGCGTGTGCGACGCGGTTCACCACCTATGAGCGGGTCGAGGCGGCGCGACTCGTCATCGTCAAGCGCGACGGTACCCGCCAGGAGTTCGATCGCGACAAGCTCGCCGCTGGTCTGCGCAAGGCGTTGACCAGGCGACCGGTCCCCGACGGTGCTGCGGAGGTCGCCGCCGACGCC
>CAYNGM010000287.1:0-3369 GCA_964396565.1 uncultured Anaerolineaceae bacterium
TCGAGATCCCCGATCGCGCACGCTACCGCCGCGGCCAGACTCCCCAGACGTTCCGCGTCGGTATCCTGCGCCGGGCATACAAGGCCGCGGCGGCCGCAGGCGATCCCTCGGCGACCGACGACTGCACCCTGGTCCTGCGGCATGTTCCGGGTGTCCGGATCGCTGCCGTGGACGGCGACGAACTCAACGTCAAGATCACGACGCCCATCGACATCGTCATCGCCGATCGCATGCTCCAGATGCGACTGCTGGACCGCGCCCCGGGCGCCGCTGCCGATGGCCAGCCGGTGCGCAGCCTGGCCGGCGCCCGGATGCTGGTGGTCGGCGGCACGGCGGGGATAGGCGCCGCCATCGCCCACGCCGCGCTGGCGGCCGGCGCCAGCGTAGAGGTGGTCGGGCGCACGACCGGGCTCGATGTCCGCGAAGCCGAGGCGGTGGCCGACGTGATCGACCGCGCTGCGGCTCGTCTGGGCGGGCTGGACCACGTCGTATGCACTGCTGGGGTCCTGCGCATCGGGTCGGTCGCCGAGACCGACGCAGCCACGCTCGCCGAGGTGATCGACATCAACGTGATCGGCACGCTCAACGTGGCACGCGCAGCACACCCGCACCTGCGCCGGACACGCGGCTCGCTGACCGCCTTCGCATCCAGCTCGTTCACGGTGGGCAGGCCGAATTACATCACGTACTCGGCGAGCAAGGCCGCCGTGGTCAACATCGTCCAGGGGCTCGCCCTCGAGTGGGTGGCGGACGGGATCCGGGTCAACGCCGTGAGCCCGGAACGCACCGATACGCCGATGCGCCGACGGGCGTTCCCCGACGAGGACCGATCAGGTCTGCTGACCTCGGCCGAAGTGGCCGGGGCGACCCTGCGTCTGCTCACCACCGACCTGACCGGCCAGGTCCTGGACGTCCGGCGGCACGATGCGGACATGCCAGGAGGGGCAGCGACATCAACGCGCTCCGGGGACACCGTCGGCACTGGCATCATGGAGGCCATCAGGCCGGGGGCCAGCGGGTCGCACGGGAGGGACGAGACGTGATCGGGAGAGCTCCATGAGCGTCGGCATGGTCGTGCTCGCCGGGGGTGTCGGCAAGCGCATCGGACGTCCGTTCCCCAAGCAGTTCCTGCTGCTCGGCGGCAAGCCGCTGATCATCCACGTCCTCGAGAAGGCCCGGGCGATCCCGGCCATCGAGCGTGTCGTGATCACCTGCCCCGAGGCGCACCTCGAGGCGACCCGTGAGCTGCTCGCCAACCACCGCTTCGGGGACACCTTCGAGTGCATCGTCGGGGGAGCATCGCGCCAGGAGTCGGTCTACAGGGGGCTGCTTGCACTCGATGGCCTCGACACGGTCATCATCCATGAGGCCGTCCGCCCGCTGATCACGGTGGACACGTTCCAGATGCTCATCGACGCGCCGGACCCGAACGTCATGTACGGCATCCCGATCTCGTTCACGGTCCTGGTCGGCCACGACTACGTGGAGGGCCTGCTGGAGCGCGACGAGCTGGTCAACGTCCAGCTCCCCCAGAAGTTCGACCTGCCAAGGCTTCTCGCGGCGCACGAGGCAGCCCGCCGTGATGACGCGTTCTTCACCGAGGACGCCGGGCTGTTCTTCCACTACGCGAAGGAGCCCGTGCGCATCCTTCGCGGGTCGGACGAGAACA
Organism: uncultured Anaerolineaceae bacterium; assembly: GCA_964396565.1. GTDB lineage: Bacteria > Chloroflexota > Limnocylindria > Limnocylindrales > CSP1-4 > SPCO01. The sequence goes on from CAYNGM010000287.1 coordinate 1,670, forward strand.
TCAAGATCACCGTTCCGACCGACACGGTCACGGCAGAGGCGATCTACGCGGACCTGCTGGGACGAGGCTCCTGACCCGATGGGCAAGACCGTCGTCATCACCGGGGCGAGCCAGGGGATCGGCCGGGCATCGGCCATCCGGATGGCGCGCGAACCAGGCGTCAGCGCGATCGTGCTCATCGCCCGCAGCGCCGCCGGGATCGAGGAGACGGCCGCGCTGATAGAGCCGATCGAGGGCCAGGTCGTCCGCTGCATCCCCTATGACCTCGGCGACCTGGACGGCATACCCGCCCTCGTCGAGCGGATCCATGGGGAGTTCGGGTCCATCGACGTACTGCTCAACATCGCCGGCTACGCGGAGCCCAAGTCGCTCCTGGACACCACGTCGGCCAACCTCGTGACGACATTCACCATCAACGTCTTCGCGATGCTCATCCTGACCCGCGAGTTCGTCCGCTTCATGCACGGCCGGCCGGCCAAGGTCCTCAACATCGCCTCTACGGCAGGCATCACGTCACGACCGGGGTGGGTCGCCTACGCCGCGTCCAAGGCGGCGGTCGTGTCGCTCTCGCAGACCCTCGCCGACGAGCTGGCAGGGACCGGCATCAAGGTCTACAGCATCTCGCCCGGACGGACCGCCACGGAACTGCGTCGCATCCTGGCGCCCGACGAGGATCCGACCAAGATCATGCAGCCGAGTGCTGTGGCGGAGGTCATCGCGACCCTGATGCGGGACGAGGAGCGCACGCTCGACGGACAGAACATCATCGTCCGCCAGCAGGCGTAGGCCCCCGTGGGCGTCACCGAATATCGACTCGCGAGCGCCTTCCTTCGACTCCTGTGCGTCGCCTTCGACCTGCTGCCCATCCGGCGCTCGCGGATCGTCCTGGCCACGGCCCGGGTCGCCCACCTGGAGGGCAACCTCGCGGCGATCCATGCGGAGATCACGGCGCGCTTCCCGGATCGCGACGTGGCGCTCATCCTGGAGCCGTACAGCTACGGCCTGATCGGCAAGCTTCGCTACCTGGTCCGGCTCGTCCGCGGCACCTACCTGGTCCGCACGAGCGGACTCGTCGTGCTCGACAACGCGTACCTGCCGGTCCACGTGGCAGCGCATCGCGCGGGCACGACCGTGATCCAGGTGTGGCACGCCGTCGCGGCCCTCAAGCGCTTCGGGCTCGACTCGCTGACTCCGCTGGCCGACCCTGAACGGCGCTTCCTGCATCGCTACTACGACTACGTCGTGTGCACCGCCGAACGCTCCCAGCTGCCGTGGTCGGCGGCCCTCGGCGTCCCGCCGGATCGGGTGCTGCCGCTGGGCACGCCGCGCACGGATGCGCTGGCGGATGTGGCCGGCCTGGCCCGGACGCGAGCGGAGGTGCTTGAGCGCCATCCGGCGCTGCGCGGTCGCCGGGTCGTCCTCTACGCGCCGACGTTCCGCGGTCGGGGCGCGGCCAAGTTCGCGGCTGACGACCTCGACGGGACGGCGTTGCGAGCCGCCCTGCCCGCTGACCACATCCTGGTCCTCAAGACGCATCCGAACCTGGATCCGGCCGCCACCGCGACGGCCGGGTTCGACCTGGTCATCGATCCGGCCACCGAGTTGAACGACCTGCTGACCGCGACCGATGTCCTGGTCACCGACTACTCGTCATCGATCTTCGAGTGGGCGACCCTGCGTCGCCCACTGGTGCTCCTGGT
>CAYNGM010000288.1:0-3359 GCA_964396565.1 uncultured Anaerolineaceae bacterium
GACTACGTGGTGGCCGGCGAGAGTGCTGGCTCCAAGCTCGCCAAGGCCCAGGAGCTGGGAGTCACGGTGCTCGATGTCGACGGCTTCCGACGTCTCCTCGCCGGCGACGGGTAGGCCTGACCTGATGCTCCGGAGCCGTTTCGCCTCGAATGCCCCCGATCTCTGCCAGATGTAGGCACCACCGGCCATCGACGACGGCGGTCGAGCGCGAGCGTCCACAGACGTGCGCGTGCACGCTCACGCCAACGGCGCGGCGGCCCGAGAAACTGCCAAATGCAGGTGACGTCTGGCGATCGGCAACGATCTATCGCCGACTGCAGACCAGTTCTGCAATCGGCGGAAATCCATGGCACGGGGGAACACCTGGACCGCCGGTCACCAGCGACCGCCAGTCATGAGCGCCCCCGATCAGCAGCGACCGCCGGTCAGAGCCGCCCCTGATCAGTTCGGGAGCCGTCCCCGATCAGCCCGGTAGCTCCCGGATCAACCCGGGAGCAGCCCGGATCAGCCCAGGGCGTGGTTGAACTGGCCCCAGATCGCGTCGGGATCCCAGTCGAGTGGCTCGCCACGGATCATCCGCCGGGCACGCCAGTTCTCGATCCAGCCGTCCGCCTCGAGGCGAGTGAGGCCGTTCAGGTTCGACTCCATGAGGCCGGCCCGAACCACCTTGTCGGGTCCGGCCACGCGACGTCGGGTGTCGAGTAGCGCGAGCGCGTCGTCCGGGTCGGGGGCGATGGTGGCGCCGCCGCCCCACGATGCTCGGACAACGAAGCCGCGTGGGACATCGTCCACACCGGTGATGACGAACGCCGTCTCGGGTGTCGCGAAGGCCGCCAGGAGGTGGCGTCGATCCTCGCCAGTCGCCCTTCGGTCGAGGGCTGCGGCGGCATCGAGGTCGGTCGCGCGCCACGGGCGGATGCGCCGATCAGGGTCGGTGTTGGCGGTGGCGGTAGACGTGGCCGATCGGTCTAGCGGCGTCGAGCCGGCCCGCCCGTCGTCGGTCGAGAGCCCAGGGGCCTCCAGGACCGGCTCGAAGGTCAGGGTCGAGAAGCCCATCCGCTCGTAGATCGGGCGGCCCATCTCCGAGGCGACGAGGACCAGCGTCCGACAGCCCGCGGCTTCGGCAACCTCGATGGTGTGCTCGGTGAGACGCCAGCCGATGTGCTCACCACGTCGGTCCGGCCTCACCCAGATCGACCCGATCCAGGCGACCGTGCCGTGGATGGATGTCGCGCCCGTGCCGATCAGCGCCCCGTCCTCGTCAACGGCCACCACCGCGTGCACGCCGTCGGTCCGGACGGCGAAGTCGAACCAGGACGAGCGGTCGCCCCAGCCTTGGGTGGCAAGGAAAGCGGCGCTTACCGGAGCGATGTCGGCGACGGCCATGGGTCGCAGGTGGATCGGTGTGGCTGGCATGCCCGCTATCATCGGGCCATGGCCAATCTGACGCGCGCCGATGTCGAGCATGTCGCTTATCTCGCACGGCTCGGGCTATCCGACGAGGAGCTCGCGAGGCTCGAGGGTCAGCTCAACCACATCCTCGACCAGTACGCCATCCTGGCGACCGTCCCGACCGACCACATCGCCCCGACCGCCCAGACGATCGAGCTTGAAAACATCCTGCGCGACGATGTCGCCCGGCCGTCGCTCCCCCTCGACGACGTGCTGGCCAGTGCCCCGGCCCGGGACGGTACATACGTCGTGGTACCGGCGATCCTCGCCGAGCGCGACTGACGACCGACCGATGACTACGGCCCGATGACGACCGACCGATGACGACCGACCCTACTCGACTCCTCGCTCACGAGATGGCGGCCGCGTTGCACCGCGGCGATATCTCCGCCCGTGAACTGACTGCCGCCCACCTCGACCTCATCGAGCGCCAGGACCATGCGCTCCACGCCTGGCTTGCGGTCGATCGCGAGGGTGCCATCGCCGCGGCCGATGCCGCCGACCGGCGACTGGCCCAGGCCCGCGGGGAGGGGAGTGCCGCCCTCGGTGCCCTGCATCCGCTCCACGGCGTCCCGATCGCCCTCAAGGATCTCGTGTCCGTGCGTGGCGGCCAGTGCACGGCGGGATCGCGGATACTCGACGGCTATCGAGCGCCATATGACGCCCACGTCACCGAGAGACTGCGTGAGGTCGGGGCGGTCATCCTGGGCAAGACCAACATGGACGAATTCGCGATGGGCTCGTCCACCGAGCACTCGGCGTTCGGTCCGACGGCCAACCCGTGGGACCTGACCCGCGTGCCCGGTGGCAGCAGCGGTGGCTCGGCCGCCGCGGTCGCCGCCTTCCATGTCCCACTCGGGATCGGCACCGACACCGGCGGTTCGATCCGCCAGCCGGCGGCCCTGTGCGGCGTGGTCGGGATGAAACCGACTTACGGCCGGGTGAGTCGCTACGGGATCGTGGCGTTCGCCTCGTCACTCGACCAGATCGGGCCGTTCGCCCGCGACGTACGCGATGCCGCGGCGCTGCTCCACGCGGTCGCGGGGCGGGACGAGCGTGACTCCACGTCGTCGCCAGAGCCGGTCCCGGACGAACTCATCCGACTCCCCGCCGACGACGCCCGCGCCGCCGCCGCGCTGCGCGGTGTTCGGCTCGGTCTGCCGCGCGAATACTTCGTGGCCGGTATGGAGCCGGGCGTCGAGGCCCGGATCCGCGAGGCAGTGGCCGTCCTCGAGGCTGCGGGTGCGAGCGTGGAGGAGGTCAGCCTCCCGCACACGGAGTACGGACTCGCGACCTACTACATCGTCGCCCCGGCAGAGGCATCGGCGAACCTCGCCCGCTATGACGGGATCCGCTTCGGACCGCGACTCGGCGAAGGTCAGGACGTCCTCGCCGACTACCTGGCGACCCGAGGTCAGAGCTTCGGAGCGGAGGTGAAACGCCGGGTGATGCTCGGGACCTACGCCCTCTCGGCCGGCTACTTCGACGCCTATTACCTCAAGGCACAGAAGGTGCGGACCCTGATCAAGGGCGATTTCGATGCACTCTGGGAGAAGGGCATCGATGCCCTCGTCGCCCCGACCTCGCCGACCGTCGCGTTCCCCTTTGGCGCACGCATGGAGGACCCCGTGGCCATGTACCTCTCCGATGCCTGCACGCTCCCGGTCAACATGGCCGGTCTGCCCGGGATCTCGGTTCCAGCCGGCCTCGCCGACGGGTTGCCCGTCGGTCTGCAGTTGATCGGCGGTCCGTGGTCGGAGGCGAGTCTGTTCCGACTTGCCCGCGGCTACGAAGCCGTCACCGCTGACGCTCCGTGGCGCATCATCGAGCCGACGGCGATAGCCGCCCTCGACGACCCCTCGACGCCGAGCCCGGTCGAGCGGATCGCGGCGGCCGCGTCATGAACA
>CAYNGM010000289.1:0-3347 GCA_964396565.1 uncultured Anaerolineaceae bacterium
ACCACCCGATACGGGATCCCTCGGGCGTCCAGCCGGCCGATAGCCTCGAGCGAACCATCGATGGCCTCGCCCCGAAGGAAGATCACGCCGTCCGCATCAAGCACGAATGCGCGCACCCCCGCGAGAGCGGGCCGGAGCGCGGCGTCGTCGAGCGCGGCGTCGTCGAGCGCGGCGTCGTCGGTCGTGGACATCGACCCGATGGTAGGCTGCCATCGGACTGCGTCGTGTGTCGTTTCATGCTGAGGTGCACGGATGGGGCTGCTGGACGGTAGGAATGCCCTGGTCTTCGGCGTCGCCAACGACCACTCGATCGCCTGGGGGATCGCCAGGGCGTTCCACGAGCAGGGCGCCGACGTCGGCTTCTCCTCGGTCGAAAGCCTCGTCGATCGACGTGTCCGCCCGCTGGCGGAGTCGATCGGTTCGACCTTCGTCGAGCCGTGCGACGTCGGGTCGGACGCCGACATCGAACGCGTCTTCACGCGCTGGCGCGAGACGCACGGTCACCTCGACATCCTCGTCCACGCCCTCGCCTTCGCCAAGCGCGAGGACCTTGCCGGCGGTTTCGTCGACACGTCGCGCGACGGGTTCGCCCTGGCGATGGACGTGTCCGCCTATTCGCTGGTTGCGCTGACGCGCGCCGCCAGGCCACTTCTTCGGCCCGGCTCGTCGATCATGACCCTCACCTACTACGGGTCCGAGAAGGTCGTCGCCAACTACAACGTGATGGGTGTCGCCAAGGCGGCCCTCGAAGCCTCGGTCCGGTATCTCGCCGCCGACCTCGGACCGCAGGGGATCCGGGTCAATGCCATCTCCGCCGGTCCGGTCCGAACCCTCGCCGCGGCCGGGATCGCCGGGTTCAAGGGCCTCTATGGCGGCTTCGATGCCATCGCGCCGCTGCGCTCCAACATCACCATCGATGACGTCGGACGCAGCGCCCTCTACCTCGCCTCGGACCTGTCGAACGCGGTGACCGGCGAGGTCCTCCATGTCGATGGCGGGTTCAACATCGTCGGCGTCCCGACCGAGACCGCAGGGTCCTGACCTGGCCAGAACCCTGCCGAGCGTCTGACGCTACCTGGGTAGCGAGGCGAGGATCGTCTGCAGGTTGGCGATGGACAGCTCGCCGGTCAGGCGACCCGCGACCTTTCCATCGGCGCCCACGAACACCCAGAACGGATACGCCGACAACCCGTAGGCCGGGCCCACCGTGCCCGTGATGTCGGCGATGACCGGCACGGTCCAACCCTCACGCTCCAGCCACGCCGAAGGCGGATAGTTCGGGTAAGCGGGGTTTATCCCGGTCGCGATCGAGATCAGCTCGACGTCGCCGGTCGATCCGCCGCCGTTCAGCCAGGCCTGGATGAGCGGCACCTCCGTCTGGCAATGCGGGCACCAGTGGGCCAGGAACACGAGGACCTTGGCCTTGCCGTTCAGGTCGATCGACACCGGGTTGCCCTTGAAATCTGTACCAGCGACCGTCGGGATGGTCTGCCCGACCGCGGCGTCCGAGGACGCGGCCGGGTCGTACTCGGGCAGGGGCGTGCCGGTCACGACCGGTGGCACCGCAGCTCCGCCCGGCACGGGTGATGTCGACGGCGGCAGCGACGACGAGGGCGGAAGCGAGGAAGCGGCTCCTCCGGTGGGCGACGGCGCGACCGATGGCGACGGCCCAGCGCTGCCGAGGCCGCCAGTCATCGCGATCGCGGCGATCGCCGCGACGAGCACCGCGCCGATCACGATGAGCGGGATGATCAGACGTCGACGGCTCTGCGCCTCCTTGGCGCGGGCGGCCTCACGTCGGGAGCGGCGCGAGCTGGTCATGCGGTCCTCCGGGTCATGTGGTCCTCCGGGTCATGGTGTGTCGATCGGTCGTGCGTCCCCGTCACGGACCGACCGGTCGGGCATGCCCAGACGAATCAGCATCAGCGCGAGGATGAGCAGGAAGGCAGTCAGCGCGAGGGTCGGCAGGCTGATGAACCCGAAGACCCGGAACCAGACGAGCGTGCACGGCGTCGTCGCGGAACACGCCCCGCTGTCGAGCGATGGGAACCATTCGAGCAGGACGTGATAGGCCGAGATGGCGGTACCGACCGCGCTGACGCCGATGACGTAGAACGCCCCACTCCGCTCCCGGCGTGCCGCAGCGATACCCAACAGGATGATCAGCGGATACATGGCGATCCGCTGGTACCAGCACAGGCGACACGGCTCGAACCCGGCGACCTCCGAAAAATACAAACTACCGATCGTCGCCAGCAGGGCCACGAACCATGCCAGCGCGTACGCGTGGAGCCCAAGAGCCTCGACCACCGACGACCAGGCATCGCGCCCACCGTCAGAGACGAGCGCTGTGAGCCGGAGCAGGACCAACGCGGTCAGGCCGACGAGGCCGAATACGGCAAGGATCCCGTAGAACGTCTCGACCGCGGCGACCGACATCAGACCTCCATCGGACGGGTTGACCAGGACACGGCGACACGAGGGCGACGGCGCCGTCCACCCGCCATCAGACGACGAACCGGCCGGCCGGCCGAAGTGCCATTCGGCCCCGATAGTGCGGGCCGACCGGCCCTCGGCCCGGCAGAACCTGCGCCGGCCATCACTCCTCCAACTCGCCGTCCGCTCCGACCCGACGCAGGGCATCGAGTGAGTCGAGATGGTCGAGATAGAGCCGTCCGTCGAGGTGTCCGAGCTCGTGCTGGAGAGCACGAGCGAGGAAGCCCTCCCCGGACACGCGTACGGGCCGGCCACGTCGGTCGAACCCGCTGACGACGGCATGCCGGGCGCGAGTGGTCTCGGCGTAGAAGCCGGCGACGGACAGGCAACCCTCCAGGTCCGTCTGCGTGCCGTCGAGCCTGAGCATGGTCGGATTCACCAACTCGATGTGGCGCCCCTCGATCTCGATCACGCAGACCCGCTCGGAACGGCCGACCTGGTTGGCCGCCAGCCCTACCCCAGGGGCGTCCCGCATCGTGTCGGTCATATCGTCGAGCAGGTGCCCGAGCGTCCGATCGAAGCGACGCACGGGCGTCGTCGGGACGCGCAGTACCGGGTCACCCAGTTGCACGATGGGCAGGATCGCCATCGACTCGATCAGGCTCCCGCGTGCTCGGCGTCGGCGCGACAGCCGGCGCAACGGCCGATCAGGGTGAGGTGCGAGAGATCGACCTCGAACCGGCGATGCGTGGCGAACGCGTCGATGGCAGCGATGACGGCCGGATCATCGGGAGCCAGCTCAGCCTCCGCGCCACAGCGCTGGCAATAGATGTGCCCATGCACCCCGGCCGGCATGACGTGGAACTCCTCGCGACCATCGGCACCGTGGCTGTGGCTGACGACGCCGAGTT
>CAYNGM010000290.1:0-1449 GCA_964396565.1 uncultured Anaerolineaceae bacterium
GTGCCCCTCGAGGGAGTGACGCGGCTGATTCTCGATCGCCTGGACGCAGCGCGGGCGGGATGACTTCGTTCGGAGCGCGGACAGGTCGAGACGGGCCGGTCGCCGTCCCGCTCTCGAACGTGGCCGGCTACCTGCTCGGGGTCGCCGTCCTCGCCGGCAGCCTGACCCTCCTCTTCCTGTCGATGCGGGCCGTGATGGACGTCGGCGGGATGTGTGCCAGCGGTGGCCCGTATGTGCCTCGAGTGGAGTGCCCCGACGCCGTCGTCGCGTTCATGCCGCTGTCGATCTTCAGTGGCCTGGCCGGGGTCGGGCTGATGGTCTGGGGTGGGTCCGCGATGCCCGGCCCATGGGCCTCGCTTGCCTTGCTGGCGTGGCCCGCCCTCTTCGTGTCGTTGGGCTGGAACTTCCTCGAGTACGGGTTCTTCCCGCCCGAAGGTGCTGACGGCTGGGTCTGGTCGTGGGTCTTCTGCGGCGTTCTGTTCATGGTCATGGGTCTGGGGCCGGTCATCGTGGCCATCGGCTCCGCGCGCGAAGCCCTCGATGACGGCGGGCGGGCGTACGTCGGTGGCCGGGTGGTCGTCAGGCCGCAGCCACTGCCTCGAACCGGTGGGTCGGCACCATCCCGGTCGACCGCCGACGAAGATCCGCCCGATAAGGACGAAGACGGAGACGTGGTCGACCGTCTCGAGCGACTGGCGGCCCTGCAGCGAGCCGGCGACATCACCAACGAGGAGTACGAGCTCGTCAAGGACCGACTGCTGCGCTCTCGCTCCGATGACCGCGCGCGTTCCGGAGATGGCGCATGAGTCTACGCGTTCTGATGGTCGCCGTCGTGATCGCAGCCGTTCTGGGTGTGCTGGTCGCGGTCTGGTTGTTTTGTCTGGCCGCTACCTGAGCGGGCCCGCTACCCGGGTCGAGCTGCAGTCGCGAAGCGCGCTCCGGCGGCCCGCGCTGCTACTGGTCGGCGTTCGCCTCGGCGGCGGCGATGGCGGCAGCCAGGTCCGCCCCGGCCGCACCGCGCGGTTCCTTGCCCTTGGGCCAGTAGAGCTCCTTCTTGACGGCTTCCTCGGCCAGACCGAAGGCAAGCAGGTCGCGCTCGACGGACAGGATCATGTCCGGGTTACCGCACAGATACGCGACGACATCGTCCGGTCGATGCCCGAGCTCCTCGAGGACCGGCACGACGAGCTTCTCGACCCGGCCCGTCCGGCCCGTCCATGACTCGTTGAGCGGGTCGTTCGGGCGCGACACGGTCGGGACGAACGTCACCGGGTAGGTACCGTCCGCCTGCCACGTCTCGAGCAGCTCGCGGTAGCCGAGGTCGCGCTCATAGGACACGCCGTTGAAGAACACGGCTCGACGCGGGTTTCCGTGAGCCAGGGTGTGGCGCATCATCGCCACGAATGGGGCGTTGCCCGTGCCCGAGCTGATGAACAGGTGGATCCGGTC
>CAYNGM010000290.1:1549-3333 GCA_964396565.1 uncultured Anaerolineaceae bacterium
CCATCGAACTTCACCCAGAACGTGGCGAGGCTCTCGTGCTGGTCGTCGCGCCGGATGAGCGTGGCGTTGTAGCGGTCGTCATCAGTGGCGATCACCCGCTCGTCGGCGGTCGGCGGTTGCGGTCGGTCGGTCATCGGTCGTCACGGATCCTCATCGGAAGCTGGCCACGCGATGGTAGCCGCTGGACGGGGGTCTCGGCGCGACCGGGTATCAAGATCGCCGTTTCCGCAGTGCCGACCGTCGGCGTGGACATTTCGATCCCGCCGTCCTGGAGCTGGACGGCGGGATCAGGAGGAGGAGCAGGCTGGACGACGCCGGGGGCGCCGGACAGCCAGGGCACCGGTCAGGCCGGGGCGAGTCGCGCCGCCGGGGCGTGCGGCGCCCCAGGGTTGCAGGACACCCGCGGGTTGAACGGCGCGAACAGGCCCGCCGGGTTGTACTTGAAGAGCCACACGTGCAGTGCGTAGAACGCCGGGATCTCGTAGCGATTCGGCGCCGGCGTCTCCATGAACTCCTGACCGAAGAGTCTCGGCATCCGTCCTGGGTGCTCGGCATCCCAGGCGTCCTTGAAGACCACGAACTCGAGGGCGACCAGGTGCAGATGACCGTGCCGGTCGGGCGCGTAGACGAGGACCTGGGGCCTGGTCGGGTCGAGCTCCGTCGTCAGGAGATCCGGGTTCAGCCAGTGATAGCCCATGGCGCCGGGTCCACTGAGGTTGGAGATGCACTCGTGTAGCGGGACGCCTTCCGGGAACGGTCCGTAGCCAGCCTTGCTGGCACGGGCGAGCGAGTGGAACTTCGCCGTGGCGGCCGCCGCTCGATGGAGGTCGTGGCGATGGTGGTGGTGTCGACCGTGGGCCGATGCGGCACCGACGGCGACCGTGCCGAGGAGCAGGGCGGCAATGGTCGCCGCCAGCAACCGGGTGGATCGACGATGCATCAGGACACCTCCGACGCGATCTCGTAGACATGGGGCGTGGGATGGCCGGCTCGCTCGTGGACACGCATCACGGCCTCACGGGACGGACCGGTAGCCAGGCAGAAGACCTTGCCTGACTCGGGATCCAGCCAGGCATGCTCGTAGTGCACGCCCTCCTCGGCCTCGCTGTCGAGGTCACGCTGGTGGGCCTCGGCCAGTTGCTGGCCGGTCACACCGAAGAACCCATCGTGGACATCCATGAATGTCGCCATGCGGCATCCCTCCATCAACAGCGCCCGGCCCGTCCGGACGTCGATGGCGGGAGGTTCGGCCGCCGATGTCCCACCGTCATCGGTCGAATGACCGATGCGCGCTTGCGGCTGCGACCTACACTGGCGCGCATGGCCGTCGGACCCGTCCAGTGCCCGATCCTCGTTGGACGAGACGAACTCCTCGACCTGGCCGACCGGGTCCTCGCCGAGGCGACGGACGGGCGCGGCCAGACGCTCCTGATCGCCGGCGAGGCCGGCATCGGCAAGACTCGCCTCATCAGGGCCATCGCCCGCAAGGCGGTGGCGAGCGGGTTCCGCTGGGATCAGGGCGATCTCGCGCCTCAGGACGCCGACGTCCCGCTCGCCGTCGTCCGCGACCTCTTCCGGACGATGCGAAGCGAGCCGGACGACGCGCCGCTCGCCGAGGTACTGCTCGCTCGCTGCGACGAGGCGGCGGCGACCGGGGACACCTACACGCGCACGCTTGTCGTCGAACTCATCGAGCGCTGGCGCCCGAGCCTCGAGCGGCCGAGGATCCTCGTCTTCGAGGATCTCCAATGGGCAGACGACATGAGCCTGGAGCTTGTCGGCGA
>CAYNGM010000291.1:0-3328 GCA_964396565.1 uncultured Anaerolineaceae bacterium
TGGCGGTGTGGTCTGTGGAAGATGTCCTGGTCCGCCGCACGATCGGGCCGCCCTGGGGCTCGAGGCGCTCAAGCTGATCAAGGCCTACCAGCGCCTGGATATCGAGGCCATCGCCGGGCTTCGCCTGGCGGACGCGGTGGAGGCCGAGGTGGAGACGGCGCTGCGCGAGTTCGTTCGCGTCGCCCTCGAGCGCGAGGCGCGGTCGCTGGCCTTCCTCGACGAGGTACGAGGCGCAGCCCTGCCGTCCTGATCCCGGTGCGCGGTCCGTCGTCCGGCGACGACCCCCGTACCGTGGTACCAGGGACCCTTGGTGCCTCCATGCACCACAAGTTCTGAAGCCCTGGGGCGCTCTTGGGTGGTCGTGGTGCGGGAGGTGCGGTCAGGAGACCACCCGAAGGTCCTCCTACAGATGCCATCCGTACTGGACCCGATCGGTCGGCGGTGTCATCATCGGGTTACGGCAACCAATCGGGGGGCGCCGGTCGGACGACCGCCGCAATGTATCGATCGATCAGCCAGGTCGGTCATGCCACAGGGGATGTCATGTCGGGGATAAACACACGCCGGACACGTGGCCGGCTCGCACGATCCATCGCCGTCTGCGCCTCGGCTGGGCTCGTCCTGCTCGCAGCCATGGTGCCGACGTCCTTCGCGGCCGCACCGAACCCCTCGAAGGGCACGGCGGTCGTTGACGGCAACCCCGGTGAGTGGGACCTGACCGCCGACTTCTTCGCGCGCATGACCGATGCCGGTTACGAGGATCGACCGACTCTCGCCAACCTGTACCTGCGCTACGACTGCACCGATGAGGTCCTCTACAGCCTCGTCCTGGTCGTCGATGGCCAGAACGCCCAGCAGACCCGACCCGAGAACGCCTATATCCGGATCGATGGGGCGGGCAAGCTCGTGAGCGGTCTGTCCGGAAACGACGGCACCCCGCCGGACTTCTCCTGGGTCAACGGCGACGGCACCTTCGCCGATGGCTTCGAGGCCTCCGGCCCGCTGGCTCCTGGTTCCTACACCGTCCGCGCGCACATCCTGATCGACGACAACAGTGCCGACGGGTATGCGCCGGTTGACACGGTGTCACGTGACGTTCCGCTCGTGATCGACTGCCCGGCGCCGACCCCGACCCCGACTCCGACCGCCACGCCAACCGAGGTTCCGACGGCGACCCCGAACCCGACCGGCTCGGTCTCGCCGACCGCCACGCCCAACCCGACTCCGACCGCCACGCCGACCGAGGCTCCGACGGCGACCCCGACCCCGACGGGCTCCGTCGCTCCGACCGCCACGCCCAACCCGACGGGCTCCGTCTCGCCGACCGCCACGCCCAACCCGACGGGCTCCGTCTCGCCGACGGGGACGCCGACGATCACGCTGCCGCCCACGGACATGAGCGACGTGCCGCCGGCAAGCGGTGACACGACCGGCCTGCGTATCGCGCTGCTGGCCCTCGCCGGGGTCCTGGGCCTCGTCGCGGTCGGTCTGCCGACCCGCCGGACTCGACCTACCGACGACCGCTGACCACGTGGGCGCGCGGCTCGACCCAGACACTGAGGTCGGTGCCCGCGCCCTCGCTGCGCTCGCAGCCGACCCGATCGGCTGGCTGACCACGGTCGATCCGACCGGGCGACCGACCAGTTCGCCGATCTGGTTCCTCTGGGATGGCCACGAGGTCCTCGTGTACTCCCACCGTCGGGCGCGTCGCAACGCGGACATCGCCACCCAGCCCCAGATCTCGTTTCACCTCAACAGCGACGAGTGGGCGGACGAGCTGCTGACCATGGAAGGCACCGCCCGGATCGATCCCGACGGCTCTCCGGCGACCTCCAACCCGGAGTATCTCGCCAAGTACGAGGCGAAGATCCTCACCTACGGCTGGACGCTCGAGTGGTTCGCAAGCGAGTACCCGGTCGTCGTTCGGATCACGCCGGAGCGCTGGCGCACCTGACCCTGGACCTGGGTCCGGCCGACACGTTTCGGAGGCGCTCAGCGGCGCGGACTGTTGTCGCTCAGCGGCGCGAACCCGGCCATCTGCTAGCATCGCCGGGCCAGCCATCCCGCGCGTCCATTCCACGGTCGCGTATCAGCGGAGATCCCCCGTGACCACCCCGACCACCGGCGCGCCCGTCGATGACGTCGCGCCCGCCGTTCGTGACCTCGATACCATCGTGTCGCTATCGAAGCGTCGCGGCTTCATCTACCCATCGTCGGAGATCTACGGCGGCATCAACGCCGTGTGGGACTACGGTCCCCTTGGCGTCGAGCTCAAGAACAACGTCAAGCGCGCCTGGTGGCGCTCGATGGTCCAGGAGCGCGACGACATCGTCGGTCTGGACGCGGGGATCCTCATGCATCCCCAGGTCTGGGTGACCAGCGGTCATGTCGGCAGCTTCAGCGACCCGCTGGTCGAGTGCGCGACCTGCCGGCGACGCTATCGGCTCGACGAGATGGCCGGCGCGGAGTCGCTCAGCGCGACCGACCTGCGCGACGAGGGGATCGTCGAGCGACTCGGCCTGGTCTGCCCCAATGACGGCGGTCCGCTCTCACCGCCGCGCCGGTTCAACCTCATGTTCAAGACGTTCATGGGTCCGGTCGAGGAGGACGCGGCGGTCATCTACCTGCGCCCGGAGACCGCCCAGGGCTCGTATGTGAACTTCAAGAATGTCCTTCAGAGCTCGCGCCGGAAGCTGCCGTTCGGAATCGCCCAGATCGGCAAGTCGTTCCGCAACGAGATCAGCCCCGGGAACTTCGTCTTCCGGATGCGCGAGTTCGAGCAGATGGAGATGCAGTACTTCGTACGACCCGAGGCGGATGCAGCCGCGGCTTTCGAGGAGTGGCTGCCGGCGCGCCTGGCATGGTACGAGCGCTTCGGCGTGACGCCATCACGCCTGCGCCTGCGCGAGCACGCACCCGATGAGCTTGCGCACTACGCCAAGAAGGCGATCGATGTCGAGTATCGGTTCCCGTTCGGCTGGAAGGAGCTCGAGGGCGTCCACAACCGTGGTGACTTCGACCTGTCGCGGCACAGCGAGGCGTCCGGCGAGAAGCTCGAGTACTTCGATCAGGCGACCGACGAGCACCTCATCCCGTGGATCGTCGAGACGGCGGCCGGCGCGGATCGTGCCGCGTTCACGTTCCTGATCGACGCCTATCGGGAGGAGGAGGTTCGCGGCGAGACCCGGGTGTCCCTCGCGCTCCATCCCGACCTGGCTCCGTACAAGGTGGCCGTACTGCCGTTACTCAAGAAGCGGCCGGAGATCGTGGAGCTGTGCCATCGCATCAAGACGGACCTGCAGCGCCACACGATGGCTGTCTACGACGA
>CAYNGM010000292.1:0-3316 GCA_964396565.1 uncultured Anaerolineaceae bacterium
CTGCCGCCTTGTGCGATACTCGCCGAACCGGTGGCCGGTAGCGCTCACACGACGCCGCCACCGGTCTCGACCGCCCCGAGCATGCCGAAGCGGAGGAGCCCGTGACCTCGAACGTCAGCCAGAACTACCCGTACTCCAGCGAGACCGAGGCGGATCGGGCGGCCGTGATCGCGCGACTCGTGACGGAGCGCGAGGCACTGGCCGGGACCCTGGCCGCGGAGACCACTCCCCTCGACGCGAACGAGCGCTGGTGGGTCTGGAAGTGTCCGACGAAGGCCTGCCCGGGGCTGCTCCATGTAGCCGGCTACTCAGCCGAGAAGCACGCCGTCTTCGTCGTCTGCGACGGGACCTGCGCCAAGACGTTCCTGCGCTGAGCGGCGCCCCGAGCGCCGGGGGTCCGGCCGCGCTCCAGGCCAGCCGGCGACGGCTCATCTCCGAGGCCCTGGGGATCTCCGTCTCGGTCGTCGGTTTCGGTTTCGTGTACGGGCTGGCCGCCCGCGAGGCAGGCTTCTCGCCGCTCGAGGCGATGGCCATGTCCGTCCTGGTGTTCGCCGGCGCTGCCCAGTTCGCGGTGGTCGGGTACCTCGCCGGTGGGCTGGCCTGGCCGGCCATCATCCTGCTGACCGCCCTGCTCAATGCGCGCCACCTGCTGTACAGCGCAGCGATCGGGCCGTGGCTGCGCCGGGTCCCGGTCGGGCGACGGGCGATCATGGCCCATCTCCTGACCGACGAGGCATTCGCCCTGTCGATGGGCCACTTCCGGCGCCTCGGCCAGGCGGACGAGCGCGGCTACTGGATCGCCGCCATCGGGTCGACGTTCATCCCGTGGAACCTCGCCACGCTCGCCGGCGTGACCATCGGTGGACGGATCCCGGATCCGACCGGGTTCGGCATCGACATCATCTTCCCGGCGGCGATGATCGGGCTGGCCGTCGGGCTGATCACCGGCAGACGGGAACTCGTCGCCGCGATCGTCGGCATCGGTGTCGGCGTCAGTGCGGCCCTGCTCCTCAGTCCGGCCGTGGGCATCATCGCCGGCGGACTCATCGGACCGCTGGCCGGGCTGCTGGTCCCCGCGGGCGAGGCACACGAGACCGCGCCGCTCGGTAGCACCGCATCGGCTGAGCGATACGCGCTGCCGGGCACCCACCTGCCGCCAGACGAGACGTCGCCGTCGGTGGACCTGAGCGGTCCCCCGGTGGACGAGGCGGACGACGGGGATGGGCGATGACCACGGATCTTGTCCTGCTCGCCGGGCTGCTGTTCCTTGTCTCTTACCCGTCGCGGGCCCTCGGGATCCTCACGCCGGGCCTGGAACGCCTACCCAAACCCGCGCTCGACTATCTCCAGCTAGTCGGACCGGCGATGCTCGCGGCGCTCGCATCCGTCGACGTAATGGTCATCGTCGATGACGCAGGGCGGGCGAACTTCCATCTCGGGATCGAGACCGTCGCCGTGGTCGCCTGCATGGCCATCATGGCCTGGCGACGGAACCTGCTCCTGGGCTTGATCGTGGCGGTCGCGATCGTCGCCGTCACGCGGGCGTCGGGTCTGGCGGGTCCGCCGGTCTGACACGACTCACCCCGGCACCCGACTCACCCCGGCGAGCGACTCACCCCGGCGAGCTATGGGTGTCCGCACCATCGCTCGACTCGTGCGTCAGGAGCCGGCGAAACGGGCGTCATCGGCTCGCCAGGCGATGACATCGGGGTCGCGCGCGATCGCCAGCAGCAACCCGGCCAGCAGCGTCGTGCGCGGCGCGATCGAGTCGACTTCGAGGTACTCCGAGGGCGAGTGGTCGTTGCCGCCGATCGGACCCAGACCGTCGAGTGACGGCACGCCCATCCCGGACGTGGTGTTGGCGTCGGATGCGCCACCTGTCGCTGCATCGCGCACCTCGAACCCCAGGCGCCGCGCGACCGACTGTGCGTGCTCCACCAGCCGACCGCTCCGCTCGAGCTTCTCCATCGGCGCCCAGGCGACGTGCACGGCGGTCTCGATGGTCGTGTCCGGGACCTCGGTCGCAGCGGTCAACTCGCGAATGGCGGCCTCGACTGCGGCGAGCCCGGCCGCGTCCACCGAGCGGACGTCAACCTCCAGTTCGCAGCGCTCGGCGACGACGTTCGGTCGTGTCCCGCCGTGGATCACCCCGACGTTGACGCTGACCCCCGGCCAGCGGCCATTGAGCGCGTGCAGGTCCTCGGTCAACCGCGCCGCCTCGAGGATGGCGCTCCGTCCCTTCTCCGGTTCGACCCCCGCGTGGGCGGCTCGACCGTGGACGATCAGCCGGGTATCGAGGATGCCCTTGCGGGCGCTCACGATGTCGCCGTTGGCGCGCGCACATTCGAGCACGAGAGCGGCGTCCATGTCGGCGGCGAGCTCGCGGATGTGGCCGCTTGATGACGGCGATCCGATCTCTTCGTCTGGATTGGCCAGTAGGACAAGGCGCTCGAACGGCAGGCCGTCCAGTTCGGCGATGATCGACTTGATTGCGTACAACCCGGCGAGCAACCCGGACTTCATGTCGGTGACGCCTGGGCCGTAGGCGACTCCCTCGTCGATGCGGAACGGTCTGGCCGCCGCTGTCCCCGGATCGAACACTGTATCCATGTGGCCGATGAGCAGCACCCGTGGCCCGTTGCGCACGCCGTGGAACGTGGCCACGACCGTGTTCCCGAAACGACCACTCGGATCGGCCCGCAGGTCGATGTCGGCGCCGAGGTCGGACAGGAAGCTCGCGACAAAGCGCGCGACTTCGTTGACGCCGTCGGGGGTGTACGACCCGCAGTCGATGTTCACGAGCCGTTCGAGATCGGAGAGGTAGCTCGCGAGATCGTTGGTGATGGCCGCGCGCAGGCGCTCGAGCTCGCGGTCGGTGGCGGTGTCGGTCAGGTCGGTCGTCATGGTCGGGCCAGTCTACGCGCTACACCCGGTTCGGCGACCTCGCGGATTGCTATCCTGCCGGGACCGTGCGCCTTGTCGAGATCCGCCTGCTCGAGGGTCCCAACGTCTACCGGCTCGAACCGGTGGTCAAGCTCGAGGTCGCCGTCGGGCGTCGTCGAACCTGGTACGGGCAGCGCGACCCAGGCCGACACGCCCTGGTGCATCTCGGGGCGACCGTGCCGGCGCGTGACTGGCCCGATGGCGTCGCCGCGATCGTGGCCTGGATCCGACGACTGCGCGCAGATCACGGTGAGGGTCGATCTCGTCTCGCCGTCCATCGCTCGTCCGACCCCGGGCACTGGCTGATCACCTTCCCGTGGTCTGGCGAGGAGCGCGCCCGCACCCTGACCGAGGCTGCCCTGGCCCTCGCCGA
>CAYNGM010000293.1:0-3314 GCA_964396565.1 uncultured Anaerolineaceae bacterium
GGAGCGGCCCAGCGCTACGTCGCCCCAGCGGGCGGCGGCTCGACCTGCTCGCAGGCCCTCCCCTGCTCCATCGTCACCGGGGTCAACAGCGCGAACATGGGAGACGAGGTGATCGTTGCATCGGGCACGTACACGACCTCCACCGCCATGAGCAACGGCAACAACAACCTGTCCGTCCACGGCGTGGCGGGGCAGCCCCGGCCGGTCGTCAACTCGAGCGCGGGCATCGCGTTTAGCCTGAACGGCAACAACGGGACGGTCCGGGATCTGACGATCAACCACAGCGGGGCCAGCTTCGCGCTGTTCACCGGCTTCGGCACGGTGGTCGATCACGTCGACGTGCGCTCCGCCGGCGCGGCATGCGTACCCATCGGGTCGACGATTCGCGACAGCATCTGCGCTGCCACCACCAACGCCGTCGCCGGCGTCTACCTGAGCGTTGGTGGGGGCACCGTCGACATCAGGCTCCGAAACGTCACCGCCATCGGAGGTAGCCCCGGCGGCTCCGCGATGTCGATCACAGGAGCGGCCGCCGGGTCGATCGTGTCGGTGGACAGCCGCAACGTCATCTTCCAGGGGCACGGAGCCGGAGCCGACCTCGTAGCCACGACCGCCGCGGTCGGCGCGAGCGTGACGCTCACCCAGCAGAACTCGATGTACGACTCCTTCAACACGTCCGGGCCCGGGACGGAGACCGTCACGCCCCTGGGCAGCGCCACCAACCTGAGCACGCAGCCGCTGTTCGCCAGCACCGCCACCTACGAACAGGCCGCCGACTCTCCCACGATCGACGCCGGCGCGACCGACGCATTCACGGGGACGACGACGGACCTGAACGGAGAGCCGAGGGTCCAGGGTGCCGCCATCGACATCGGCGCCGATGAGTTCGCCTCACCCATCGACCCGCCCGTCGACCCGCCGCCCGCCGACACGACCCCGCCCGAGACCAAGATCGACAAGGGACCGAAGAAGAAGGGCAAGTCGAAGAAGGCGACCTTCAAGTTCAGCTCAGACGATCCAGCCGCCACCTTCAGCTGCGCGCTCGACAAGAAGCCCGCCGCCCCCTGCACCTCGCCGCTGAAGCTGAAGCGGCTGAAGAAGGGCAAGCACAAGCTCAGCGTCGTCGCGACCGACGCCGCCGGCAACGCCGATGCGACCCCCGCGACCCACAAGTGGAAGGTCAAGAAGAAGCGGAAGAAGCGCTGAGGCTCAGCCGAGCCGGTCGCGGCATTCGGGTTCGCGTCTCTAGGATCGCCGGATGCTCAGCCAGGGAAACGCCTCCGTCCGGCGTGCTGTGGCGGTCGCCGCAACATGCGCATGCACCCTCTTCGCCGGGGCCACCGCGGCGAGCGCGGCTGATCGCTACGCGAGCCCGGCGGGCACGGGCGACTGCTCGGTCAACTCGCCCTGCAACTTCGCGACGGCGACGACCGGGCTGAGCATCGGCGACCGGGTCATCCTCAAGCCCGGGACCTACGCGATCAACTCGACCCTCAACATCGCCGGCTGGGAGCTGCGTGGTGAGTCAACCGCGAACAAGCCGCTGATCACATCCACCGCCAACACCCTCTTCACGATGGGTCCCACCGACAGCGCTCTCACCGACGTCCGGATCCAGCAGACGGCTTCTTCACCCTACGGGCGCGCGATCTACGCGACCGGGAACTCGACCGTCTCGCGGGTCGACGTGAGCAGCAACACGAGCGCTTGCGAGCTGCGCGACTTCGCTCTCCTGCGCGACAGCCTCTGCCGGGGCGGAACCAACTCGATGGAGGGCGGCGTCGTGATCTACGCCGGATCCGGCGCCAACGACGTCGACGTCCGCAACGTCACCGCGACCGGCGGGAACGGCATCTTCGCCGGCACCTTCAACAGCGGGGTGAACGTCAACCTCGACGTCCGCAACTCGATTCTGCGCGGCAGCGTCAACGACATCCGCGCCATCAACAACGGCTCGATCTCATCGCTCAGCGTCGGGCTGACGTCCTCCAATTACGACTCGATCGACGTCGGTTCGACCTCGGCCTCGGTCACCCCCGTAAACAGCGGCACGAACCAGGCTGCTGCGCCCAGCTTCGTCGACGAGGCCGGTGGTGATCTGCGCCCCACCGTCGACTCGCCGACGGTCAACGCCGGCACCGCCGACGGGCTTACCGGCCCCACGGACCTCAACGGGGTCGCCCACACGACCGGCGGCAACATCGACATCGGCGCCTACGAGTACGTCGCGCCGGTTGCGCCCCCCACCGACACGACACCGCCGGAGACCACCATCGAAAAGGGGCCGAAGAAGAAGTCGACCAAGCGGAAGGCGACGTTCACGTTCAGCTCCAACGAGCCCGGCTCGAGCTACGTCTGCAAGCTCGACCGCAAGGCGGCCGCCCCCTGCACCTCGCCGCTGAAGCTGAAGCGTCTCAAGACCGGGAAGCACAGGCTGACCGTGGTGGCGAGTGACGCGGCCGGGAACGCCGACGCGTCCGCAGCGACGTACAAGTGGAAGACCACGAAGGACGGTTGACGCAAGCCCTGCGTCTCGATCGGAGAGACTCCAAGCAGTAGGTTTGCGCGCATGCGCAACCTGAGAGCCGCCCTCCTCGTCCTCATCGCGTTCGTCGCGACGGCATCGACCGCCGACGCCGCCCAGCGGTACGTCTCACCCGCGGGCTCGGGGGTGGCCTGCACCCAGGCGACGCCGTGCTCGCTCGTGACCGGCATCAACAACGCGATGCTCGGTGATGAGGTCATCGTCACCGCGGGCACCTACAGCACGTCGACCGCTCTCGCCAGCTCGGCCTCATCGCTGACGATCCGCGGTGAGAGCGGACAACCCCGACCGGTCATCAACACGACGGCGACGAGCGCGCTCACGCTCAACAGCGGCGGAGCCACCCTCCGGGATCTGACCATCAACCAGACGGCCGGCATCGGTGGGATCGCCTTCCTTTCCGCCGATGGGTTGGTGGATCACGTGCAGGTCCGCTCGGTCGGATACCCCTGCCAGCTGGCGGTAACCGTCCGCGACACCCTCTGCGCCAGCACCGGATCCGGGGACGCGATCAACTTCAACGCCAACGGCGGAACTTGGGACCTGAAGCTCCGGAACGTGACCGCGATCGCCTCGGGAGCGGGGCGACACGCGCTCGTCTACCAGAGCGCGGGCGCGACGATCATCTCTGTGGACGCGCGCAACGTCATCGCGCAGGGAGGGACCTCCCCCGGAACCGACATCCGGGCGGAGACGACAGGCAGCGTGTCCGCGAGCGTCTCCGTGACGCTGCAGAACTCGAACTACGACACGGTGAGCAGCACGGGTC
>CAYNGM010000294.1:0-3308 GCA_964396565.1 uncultured Anaerolineaceae bacterium
CGACCCTGATCGCCGACACCGAAGCCGAGATCCGAAGACTCGTCGGCGACCGCGACGACGCCACCGGTGGCCTGTACGAGATGGTCCGCTATCACCTCGCCCTCGATGATTCCGGCGCGAGTGGTGGCAAGCGGATGCGCCCGCTCCTTGGACTCCTCGCCTATGCGTCCATCGCCGGTGATCATGCCCGGGCCCTGCCCGGTGCCGCCGCGGTCGAGCTCGGTCACAACTTCAGCCTCGTCCACGACGACATCGAGGATGGCGACCGGGAACGCCGCCATCGGCCGACCCTGTGGTCCGTCCGCGGTGTCCCGCAGGCGATCAATACCGGCGACACGCTGTTCAGCCTGTCGCGGATCGCCCTGCACCGCCTGTCCGATCTTGGCTTCTCCGACGCCAAGGTCCTGCGACTGATGCGCCTGTACGACGAGACGTGTCTGGCGCTGTGCGAGGGCCAGTACATCGATATCGCAACGAGCGAGTCGGACGAGCTGCTCAGCGTCGACGGCTACTTCGACATGATCGGGCGCAAGACCGCGGCCCTGATCGCCGCCTCGATCGAGGCCGGTGCGCTCCTCGCGACCGACGACGAGGCTGTGATCGCGCGCTACCGGGCGTTCGGCTGGGACCTCGGCATCGCCTTCCAGGTCAACGACGACCTGCTGGGGATCTGGGGGGACGGCAAGGCGACCGGCAAGGCGGCGTCCGATGTCGTCCACAAGAAGAAGACGCTCCCGGTGATCTACGCCGCCGAACACGCCGGCCCAGCCGACCGGGCACGACTCCTGAACCTCTACGCGGCGAGCTCACCGACGCCGGACGAACTGGCCGAGGTCGTCGCCATCCTCGAGCGGGTCGGCGCCCGCGACTACACGCGCGGCGAGGCTCGGCGCTATCGCGATCGAGCCCTTGCCGAACTGGATGCGGCCGGGGTCGTGTCGGCCGACGCACGAGCACGACTGGAGGAGATAGTGGTCGGGGTCATCACGGCCTGACCACCAGGGGGCAGGACCTCAGGGATCCGCCTCAGCGATCCGCCTCAACGGTCCGCCTCGTCGTCCTCGATCCCATCGTCCGCGACCGGGTCCCGCACCACCAGCACCTTGCCGACGCGCCGCCCATCGGTGGACTCCACGGTCAGCGTAAAGCCATCGATGCGGACCTGGTCACCGGGCTTGGGCACCCCACCGATGCGGTGATAGATGAGGCCACCCACCGTGTCGTACTCGTCCTCGTCCTCCAGCGAAAGCTCCGTGTCGAACAGCTCGCCAAGGTCATCCACGTCGGCCCGCCCATCGACCCGTGCCTCGTCGTCGGAGAGCTTGACGATGAGCGGCTCCTCCTCGTCGTACTCGTCCTGGATCTCACCGACGATCTCCTCGAGCAGGTCCTCGATGGTGACCAGGCCGGCCGTCCCGCCATATTCGTCGAGGACGACCGCGAGGTGGACCTTGCGTCGCTGGAACTCGTGGAGGAGATCGTCCACGCTCATCGACTCGGGCACGAACACGGGCGTGCGCAGGATGGCGCGCAGCGTGGGACGCGGGCCAGCCGAGCCCTTGAGGAACGGCAGCAGGTCCTTGGCGTAGAGGATGCCGATGATCTCGTCGATAGACTCCTCGTAGACGGGCACGCGAGAGTGGCCCTCCTCGACGACCGTATCGATGGCGCGCTCGAACGAGGCGGTAGCCGGCAGGGCGACCATGTCGATGCGCGGGACCATGACCTCGTGGATACGCTGGTCACCGAGCTCGATGACCGCGTGGATCATCTGCTCCTCCTCCGCCTCGAGGATGCCCTGCTCACCGCCCTGCTCGATGATCAGGCGCAGTTCCTCGGAGCTGATCCTTGCCTCGGCGGCGACGTCGGCACCGAACAGGCGGCTGATCTTCTGTGTCGTCCAGGTCAGGAACGCGACGAGCGGAGCGAGGATGCGTCCGAGCAGGTCGAGCGTCCTGCTCATGGCCATGGCGACGCCCTCGGCGTGGGCGAGACCGATCTGCTTGGGGACGAGCTCGCCGAAGATGATGGTGAAGACCGTCAGCACGCCGGTCACGACGACCAGGGCGATGCCGCCGGCGATGTTCTGGAGGGCTCCGAAGCCGGACAGCCACGTCTCCAGCCCGTCCACCAGGCTCACTGCCGCGAACGCGGAGGCGAGGAAGCCCAGGAAGTTGATGCCGATCTGGATGACCGCCAGGAAGCGACCGGGGTTGTCCTTGAGTCGCTGGACACGGATCGCCCCGCGCCGTCCCTCGTCGACGAGCTGCTGGATCCGGCTGCGGCGAACGGTGACGAGAGCGATCTCGGTCGCCGAGAAGACCCCGTTGACCAGGATGAGCACGACGATGATGCCGAGCTCGAGCAGCGGGCCGGTCACGCCGGTGGGTCGTCCGCGGCGGGTTCCGATGCGGGCGGGTGCGGACGAGGGTCGCGGATGCGGGCCGGTATGCCGACGGCGAGCTTGCCCGGTGGGACATCCCTGGTGACGACCGCACCTGCCCCGGTCCTGGCGCCTGGACCGATCTCGCGCGGCGCCACGATCATCGTGTCCACCCCGATGAACGCCCCATCCCCGATCGTGGTGTGGTGCTTGCGGGTGCCGTCGTAGTTGGCGGTGATGGTCCCCGCGCCGATGTTGGCGCCCTCGCCGATCTCGGCGTCCCCGAGGTAGCTCATGTGGTGCTGCTTGGACCGGGCGCCAAGGTGGGCGTTCTTGAGCTCGGCATAGTTGCCGACCTCCGCCCCGCGACCCACGACGCTCCCGGGTCGCAGGTGGCTGAACGGGCCGACGGTCGCCTCATCCTCGACCGTGGACGACTCGACGACCGACACCCAGACGCGGGCGCGGGCGCCGACGATGCTGTCGATGATGGTGCTGCCGGGCCCGATGACGCTCCCCTCCCCGACCGAGGTCCGACCGCGCAGGATGACGTTCGGCTCGAGGACCACGTCCGACGCGAGGATCACATCCCAGTCGAGGTAGACCGTGCTCGGGTCGCGCATCGTGACCCCGTCGCGCATGTGGGTCTCGTTGCGCCGGACACGCAGGTTCCACTCGGCGGCGGCCAGCTGCGAGCGGTCGTTCACACCATCGAAGCGTCCGTCGTCGTCGAAGGCGACGGCCGTCACCAGCCGACCGTCCTCGCGGGCAAGGCGGATGAGTTCGGTCAGATACAGCTCGCCGGTCGTCGGCGACGGCTCGAGCGATCCGATGCGGCGACGCAGCCAGGACGCATCGAAGGCGTACAGGCCGGCGTTGACCTCGTTGCCGGCCAGTTCTTCCTCGGTCGCATCCTTCGCCTCGA
>CAYNGM010000295.1:0-3275 GCA_964396565.1 uncultured Anaerolineaceae bacterium
GACGCAGCAGCGAGTACTCGAAGATGACGCTCGAGTAGTCGGTCACCAGGGCGTCGCTCGCGACCAGCAGATCGTTGATCTCGGGATGGTCGCTCACGTCGATGGCGAACCCTGCGAGCGGCGACGGGATGGTGAGGCCCGTCCGCACGAACGGGTGCAGACGCAGCATGATCACGTGGTCCGAGCCGAGCACGGCATGCAGGCGATCGAGGTCGAGGACCGGGCCGGCGACGGCGGCTGAGACGCTGTCACCGCGGAATGTCGGGGCGTAGAGCACGATCCGCCGGTCGGCGTCGATGCCGTAGCGCGCACGGACGGCGGCAGCGGTCCGGGCCCGCCATGCCTCGTCAAACAGGATGTCCGTGCGTGGGATGCCCACCTCGGTCGCGAAACGCCCGACCGGCTGGCCGAACGCCTCGCCGTAGAAGACCGCGCCGGCGCGAGATCCGACGAGACAGACGTCGTAGTTGCCGTGGATGCGGACCTGCCGGGTAAGTGCCTCAGTCGCCCCGAAGGACTTGTCGAGGACGCTCAGGCCGAACTTCTTGAACGCCCCGGCGGCATGCCAGGTCTGGACGATGGTGGTGCCCGGCCGGGGCCTGATGACGTAGATCGGGAAGTAGTAGTCATCGACGATGAACACGCGCGCGGTCGCCAGGTGATAGCCGGCCACGGCGGCGCTCCAGATGGCCCGCACCTTGCCCCGCAGGTCACCGCGCGACGCATGGGCGAGGACGACTACCGGGATCTGGGGCTGCACGGCACGGAGCGCGTCACGGATCACGACGAGGTTGCCTCGGAGGGCGGCGTCATGGGCCGTCGCGAGCACGACCTGCCGTCGCAGGGGCAGCCGGCTCGCGACCCCGAATGCCAACCGGACGACGAGTGTCCGCAGCCGGACGACGAGACCGCTCAACGGGCGATCACGAGTTCGTCGATGACCCGGTCGGTCGAACCTCCGTCGAGGTGGGCGAAGTGACGCCGGGCGAACTCGGCGACCTTGTCCGTCTCGTAGTCACCGCGACGGATGGCGTCGAGCAACTCGGGGAAGGTCCGCACGATCCGGCCCGGGACGAACTGCTCGAACGGGACGTAGAAGTCACGCTCAGCCACGTAGGCATCCAGGTCGTAGGCGAAGAAGAGCATCGGTCGGCCAAGGGTCGAGAACTCGAAGACGATCGACGAGTAGTCGGTGACCAGCAGGTCGACCACGAACAGCAGGTCGTTGACGTCGATGGCGGTGGCGGTGCCATCGATCAGCCGATCACGGAATGGCTCCGGGATGGCCAGGGGCTCGCGCACGAACGGATGCATCTTGAAGATGACGACCGCGTCCTTCTCCAGCGCAAGGGCGTGGAGGGCGGCGTAGTCGATCAGGGTGGCGTCATAGGTGGCGGTGCGCGGTGTCTCACCGCGGAACGTAGGGGCGAACAGGATGACGAACCGGCCACGCGCGGCTGGGAAGGCGGTCAGCGCTGCTTCTCGTCCCTGCGCACGGGCCGTCTCATCGAAGAAGCGGTCCATCCGCGGGATGCCGGTCGGCGCGACACGTGACTCCGGTATCCCGAATGCCTCGGCATAGAAGGGCACGTCGTGGTCGGAGCTGACGATGGCGTGGGTGTAGTTCTTGTGGATGCGCGAGAACGGACTTGGCCCACCGGGCTTGCCGACCCGGCTGTAGCCGACGGTCTTGAACGCGCCGGACGCGTGCCACAACTGGATGATCCTGGTGTCTGGATCGTCCAGCCGGTAGACGACCGGGATGTAGTCGTCGACGAGGATCACGTCGGCTGTCGCGAGAAGCCACGGCATGCGCAGTCGATCCCGGAAGCTGCGCTGTTCGGTGATGCTCGCCTTGAGCAGCGTCAGCAGCTCGCAGGTCTCGCCGAGACCCCGGGCAACCATCCGGTCGTGGACGACCTGCAGGTTCCCACCCAGTCGGGACCGCGAATCGGAGGCGAACAGGATCCTGCGACCGCCTCTGCGGCGATGGGCAAGTCGACGGGCGACGCGATAGGCCGCCCGGAAGACCGCCTTGCGGACGATGCTTATCGACCGTCTGGCGAGCTGGCCAGCGGGGTTTCCGGGACGCCGCCTCGCAACCTGCGAAGGGTCCATGAGGTCGAGGCTGATGTCGAGCCAGAAAGTCCCCTCCGGATCGATGCCGGGGGTCGCGGTATAGGCTCCTCGCGCGAGGTCGAACCGGACAGGTTGCAGTGCCGCGCCTGGTCGGGCCGCAAGCGGCTCGGCGCGCCACTCGAGGCGCCAGCGTCCTGGTTCGAGCGGCATCTGATCCGGCCCGCCGGTCATGACGTTCCAGTGGATGGCCACCTCGGACCCCGACTGCCGCAGTCGGGTCGGCGACATGCGCATCCGCGGGGTGTGCGCGCCAGCGCCATCGCCCATGGACCGCAGGCACAGATCCTCCGGATCGAGCCGGTCCTGGACGCCGACGACCTCCGCCCGCATCACCATCTGGACGCGCTCCCAGGTGACCGTGACGCTTCGGAGTCGTGGGCGTCCGGGCGCTGCGTTCATCGCTCGCGCCTGGGTCGCTGGGTTACTGTCGATCCCGGCATCGGCCGGCGCAGCAGTGATCGAACGGTCCTCCGTGTGGTGAGCCGCGACATTCTAGGCGAGTGTCGCCGTGCATCGGGTGCGGCCCGTCCGTGCTTCTGGCGCGGCCCGTCCGTTGCATCGGGTGCGGCCGGTCCTGCTTCTGGGGCGGCCCGTCCCTGCTTCTGGCGCGGTGCGGCGTCGTATCCTGCCTCGATGCCGATCCACGCACTCCTGCTCGCCGGCGGATCGGGTGACCGATTCGGAGCCGGGCAGCCGAAGCAGTTCGTGCGCCTGTCCGGCGAGCAGATCCTGGTGCGCAGCGCACGGGCCATCACGGCGATCGCGGTGGAGGACCTGATCGTCGTCGCTCACCCGGACTGGCTGGACGAGACGAGGGCTGCGCTCGAGCGGGCCGAGCTCACCGTTCCGACCCGGGTCGTCGCCGGTGGGGCGACCCGCAACGAGAGCACCCGCAACGGGTTGGCCGCACTCGACGCCGCTGATGACGACATCGTGGTGGTCCACGACGCAGTCCGACCGCTCCTGCCGCCCGAGGTCATCCGGCGTTCGATCGAACCGATCCTTGCTGGCATCGCCGATGCGACCGACACCGTCATCCCCAGCGCCGACACGCTGGTCGTGGTCGAGGACGGGCGCCTGGTCGAGATCCCCGATCGCGCACGCTACCGCCGCGGCCAGACTCCCCAGACGTTCCG
>CAYNGM010000296.1:0-3275 GCA_964396565.1 uncultured Anaerolineaceae bacterium
GTTCGCGGTCCGGGTCGGGCCGCAGGCCGAGCCTCGCCTCTCGCACGAGCACGATGGAGCGCGCTGGCTGTCCGTCCCGGAGGCGCATGGCCAGGTCGTGTGGCCCGCCTACCGGACGGCGATCGAGCGGATCCGCGACGACCTGTCCGACCCCGAGCGTGCGGTCTGGTTCGAGCTGAGCCTCGAGGGGAACCGCCGCCTGGGGTAGACTCGCGAGGACGCCAGCCCACCCGTGTGGCGGACCCAGGAGGGCCACGTGATCGAGCGAACCGAGACATCTCCCGCGGCAGCCCGTCGCGTCTTCCACTCCAAGGTCGACACGATCCGACCGACCTATGGCTTCGAGGATGTCTCGCTCGCGCCCGGGACCGACACGGTCGAGCCCGCGGATGTCGACCTGAACCAGCGCTTCTGCGGCATCGATCTCGGGATCCCCGTCCTTGCTGCCGCGATGGACGCCGTCGTGGACGTGCGGATGGCCGGCGCGCTCGCCCGGCTGGGTGGGCTTGCGATCCTGAACCTCGAGGGGGTCCAGACCCGTTATGACGATCCGGACGCGATCCTCGAGCGGATCGCGACGGCGCCCGATGGCGAGGTCCAGGCACTGCTGGCCGAGGCCTATCAGCAGCCCATCCGCGAGGAGCTGATCGCTGCCCGCCGGGAGGCGATCCACGCGGCTGGCTCCAAGGCGGCGGTCGCTGCGACGCCAGCGGCAGCTCGCCGTTTCGGCCCATTCTGCGCCGAGCATGGAGCCGACCTGTTCCTCGTCCAGAGTCAGGTCAGCAGCGCTCGCCATCTCGCGACCGGTTACGACCCGCTGTCGCTCGGCGAGTTCACCCGCTACATGCCCATCCCGGTGGCGGTCGGCAACACGACCAACGCAGAGGCGGCGTTCGCGCTGATGGAGCAGGGGGCCGCCGCGGTCTTCGTCGGGGTCGGGCCCGGTGCCGCGTGCACGACGCGAGAGGTCCTGGGCATCGGTGTGCCTCAGGTCACGGCCATCAGCGATGTCGCGGCCGCCCGCGATGCCTACTGGAACGAGGCCGGCCGCTACGTCCCGGTCGTAGCCGATGGCGGCATGCGCCGCGGCGGCGAACTGGCCAAGGCGATCGCCGCGGGCGCCGATGCCCTGATGATCGGTTCGCCGCTGGTCAAGGCTCAGGAGGCTCCCGGACGGGGCACGAACTGGGGGATGGCGGCACCGTCGCCGACCCTGCCGCGGGGTACCCGGATCAAGGTCGGCACATCCGGAACCCTGGAACGGATCATCAACGGCCCCGCCCGCGTGACCGACGGCAGCGAGAACCTGATCGGCGCGCTGCGCCAGTCGATGGCCGCCCTCGGGGCGCGCACGATCCGCGAGATGCAGGCGGTCGAGATGGTCTACGCCCCGTCCACCCAGACCGAGGGCAAGAGCTGGCAGCGCGCTCGCTGACCGGGGCCGCCGCGGGTCGCCGTCGTTCGACGGGTTCCCCCCGTCGCGCCGGGGCATCGATGGCGCTCGCCCTCATCGCCCTGGTCGCGACCGGTTGCGCAGCAGGCGGCTCTGCGACCTGGACCTACCCACCATCGAGCGCCACACCGAGTCCAACAACGCCATCCCCGCCCGACTCTGCGTCGTCGGCGCCTTCGGGACCAGTGTCGCCAGCGCAGTCGGGTTCGCCGGGTGCCTCACCCGCCACGCCAGCCGCCTCGCCGATGGCGGCGACCGCGACCGGCTTTCACGAGGTGTCGACCAGGCCCTGCCCGGAGAGCCGCTTCACGTGCGTCACCCTGGCGGTCCCAAGGGATCACTTCGGACCGTCAGACGGTCCGACCTGGGAGATCACCTACGCGATCCAGAAGGCGACCCGGGAGCGTCGTGGGACCTACGTGGTCATCACCGGCGGGCCGGGCAGCTCTGGCATCGCGGTCGCCGACGACTACACCGACTACTACCCGACGTCGATCGCCGAGAACTACGACATCGTCTACCTGGACCAGCGTGGCATCGGTCTGTCCGGGCCGATCGGGTGCATCGACGCGGCCGCGACCTACTACGCGTCCACCAGTCGGCCGACCGATCCGACCCAGCGCGCGGCAGTCGCATCCGACGCGCGCACATTCGTGACCGACTGCCTGCGCGAGGCGGGGGTTGCCGAGCCGGACCTGCCGCTCTACGCGACGACGCAGGCGGTCGAGGACCTCGAGGCGGTTCGCGCCCACCTGGGTGCCGACCGGATGGTCCTCTACGGCGAGAGCTATGGGACCCAATTCGTCCAGCTCTACGCCGCCGCACATCCCGACCGTGTCGACACTCTCATCGTGGACGGTCCGGTCGACCTCACGACCGGGTCGATCCCGTACTACGTCGAGGCTGCCCGGTCTGCAGAGGACACCCTCGTCGCGTCACTGGATGCCTGTACCGCCGACGAGGATTGCGCGGCCGATGTCGTGGGGGGTGATGCCCTGGCTGCCTATGACGAGCTTCGCTCGCGCCTCGCCGACGCGCCGATCGCCTTCGACTTCCCGACAGCGACCGGGACCACCGAGCGCCGCAAACTGACCGCGGCAGACCTCGAGAACGCGGCGTTCGGCTACATCTACGGACCCGGCGATCGGGCATCACTCCAACGGGCCGTCGCCGCTGCGTCTCGCGACGACCTCGTGCCGCTCGCCCGGCTCGCCTACGACAGCATCGGCATCGACCCCGAGACCCTCAAGGCCGAGGACGACCCGACCTGGTCCGATGCCCTCTACTACGCCGTCGAATGCCAGGACTACTCGTTCTACCCGGATGGGGGCGATCCGGACGCGCGCCTCGACGCCTGGCTGGCCGACGGCGCCGCGGCGGGCATCGATGACCTGCGTCTCGGGACTACGTTCTACGGCGACATCCCATGCCTCTACTGGCCGACCGCGACCGCCCGTCGCGACCGCCCGGCGCCGCTCGTGGATCCGCCCTTTCGGACGTTCGTGATGACCTCGACGACCGATCCGGCGACGCCGATCGCCAATGGCATGCGCATCTTCTCGCGGCTGGACGATGCCTACTTCTTCCAGGCCGTCGGCGGTCCGCACGTCATCTTCGGCTGGGGCGAGGCCTGTCCGGACGAGATCGTCGGCGCGTATCTCGCTGACGGCACCCTCCCGCGCGCCCGGGTCGTGACCTGCGACGGCTCGGTCTCAGCCGACTACGTTCCGATCGCCAAGCCATCCGTGCGTGACTATCCCGACGCCCTGGCGCTGATGACGGCGATGGACGACCAGGTGCTCAACACCGATGACTACCTGTC
>CAYNGM010000297.1:0-3267 GCA_964396565.1 uncultured Anaerolineaceae bacterium
GGTCCGGCGATGCTGTACGAACTGCCCGAGTGGGACGTCTTCGTCCTGGCCTGGCTTGATGCCCGGACGATGTCCATCGAAACGCTGGGCGCGCCGGGCGTCCCGACCCGCGTCGCTGAGGCGCTGCGCCGTCTCCACGCCGGGCCCCGCTTTCGCGACGACTTCGATATGTTCCGCCTGTCCGAGCGATACCTGCGGCTGGTCGATGAGCGCGGCATTCGCATCCCGGACGGCTACCGTGAGCGAATGGCCAGGTTGCCCCGGCTAGAGGCAGCGCTCGCTATCCATCCCCTGCCGACCGTGCCATGCAACAACGATCTGCTCGCCGAGAATTACCTCGACGACGGCGAGCAGCTGTGGATCGTGGACTACGAGTACAGCGGCAACAACGACCCGACCTTCGAGCTCGGGAACACGGCCCAGGAGCAGCAGTGGGACGACGTCCGGATCCGTGAACTGGTCGCGGCCTACTTCGGCGAGGCGACCGACGCCCTGCTTGCGCGGTGTCACCTCCAGATGATCATGTCCGACGTCGGCTGGACGCTCTGGGCAGCCATCCAGGCGTCGATCTCCGACATCGACTTCGACTTCTTCGGCTGGGCGGAGGAGCGCTGGGACCGGGCACGGACGGCACTCGATGGCTCCGATCTCGAGGACTGGTTCGCCGCGGTCTCGGCCTGACGGGATCGTCGGTCGGACCGACGTCGGCATCGCGGACATGACGCGGCCCGGACGGTGAGACCGCCCGGGCCGGAGATCGTGGGGTGTTGATCGGGGCCGGTGGCCCGTCGATCACTCGGGCGGGATCTCCTTGAACGCGTAGTTCACGTCGATACCGCTCGACTTGCGGACCTGCTTGGCGATGATGTACCAGGCCGCCGCGAACAGCAGGACGGCCCCCACGACGGCATACCCGAGCTGGCTGTTGATGCCGAGCTCAGGACTGAGCAGGAACATGTAAAGGAAGGCGACACCGGCCGCAGAACCGAGCAGGCCGATGACCGTCACGAGGGGGACGCCACCCAGCGTGTAGCTCGAACCTGGGGACGCGTCATAGGCAGCCTTGGCGCGGAACGGCAGCAGGGCGCCCGCCAGGGCCGTCGCGATGAACACATAGCCACAGGAGAACGTCACGCCGAGCGTGATCGAGGTCCAGTTGATGGCGTCCTCCCCCTCGCCGTAAGCGAAGTTGTTGTACAGCCAGATGACCGGGATGCTTGCGAGGAAGTACACGACGTGGGCGTTGACCGGCGTGTGCAGCCGCTCATTTACGCGGCTGATCCACTCGGGGAGCAGCCGGTCGAACGACATCGCGACCATGATCCGGGTCATCCCGATGTAGCAGTTGTGGACGATCTGGTGGCCGTTGAGGATGAACCCGAAGGCGATCAGCAGGGTCACCACGATGTTGTTGGCGAGTGCCGTGGCGATGATGTTCGGCCACAGGTAGGAACCAGCCAGGGTCGCCTCGCTGACGCCACTCACGTAGCCGGCACCGGCGACATACAGGAACTGGGTGCCGATGGTGTTCTCGAGGACGAAGGCGAGCAGGGCGAGCAGCACGCCGGTCAGGATCAGCGAGCCGATGATGATGAAGGCCTGGTCGCGGAACGAACCGGCGCTCTTGATCTCACCGTTCTGCTGGCTGCTGTAGGTCGCCCACTGGAGCGACGTCCAGGCGATCGGTGCCACGAGCAGGGTCGCCAGCAGGCTGAATGCGGGGTTCAGGTTCACGCCGGCCGCTGTCGCCGCAGCCGTCGCATCGGCTGTGAACGTGGCCGAGCCGCCGATCGCCACCGAGAAGGCGTCCAGCTTGGCTGGGACTTCGCTTGCCGGCGTCAGGATGAGCGTGAGGAGCATCGTCCCGAAGGACAGCAGGATCGCCACGAACATGACCCGCTGGAGGCGGACGTAGTTGCGGAACCCGGACACGAGGATGAGCAGGGCAAGTCCGGCATTGGCGATGCTTGTGATCAGGATCCCCTCGGGCGTGGTGAACCACGTCGCGATGTCGGTCAGCGAGGCATTGCCGGTCGCCGCGGACAACCCCAGGAAGAGCGGGGCGAACCCGAGCGTGGACAGGAGCCAGCCCGACAGGGCGACCCACTGGAGGATCCAGATCACGAACCCGGAGAACACGAGCGTGAACGCGATCCCGCCGCCGAACACGCGGCTCTGGAAGACGTAGTCACCACCGGTCCGCGGGAACGCGGTGGAAAGCCAGACATAGGTCAGGGCGATCGGGATCTCCAGCAGCATGGCCAGGAGGATCCCCCACACGAGTTGGCCGCCGGGCAGGGCACCCGGCGCCCACAGGTAGGTCCAGGGAAAGATCAGACCCATCGTCAGGACGTTGTAGATGAACGCCGATGACGGGGACATCACGCGGACGAGTCCGGACGACTTCCGGACGAAGACTTCTGGTGTCGCGGTCGCTGTCGCCATCCAGGTCACCTCGAAGGCAGGGCATCCAATGGATCAGGTCTCTCTACTCCACTCCCTCGCCAGGCACCTCCCTCATCCCCCTCCACTCCCTCGGGTCGGCGGTCATCCCGCCGTCATCTGATAGCCCTTCACCTTGCCGTCGGCAAGGGTGATGAGACAGCCGCGCAGGACCCCCTCGCCATACTCACTGCCGGGGTTGATGCACAGGGTCCTGCCGATCTTTGCCGCGGACTGCGACTCGTGGATGTGACCGTGCAACCCGAGCAGGGGCTGGTGCCGGGTCAGCGCATCACGGACGGCCGTACTCCCGGCGCCGTACAGGACCGGCTGGCCCCCACGCACGATCTGGGACGGCGGATCGGTGCTGGCGTCGAGCATCGGACAGGTGTCCAGGGTGGAATCGATCGGCGGCGCGTGGAAGTTGAAGATCGCCTTCGACGGATCGGGCAGGCCCGCGACGACCTCCTCGATCATCTCGGTCAGCCGTTCCTCCGGGGCTTCGCGGGGCGTGTTCCACGGCGTGGGGTTGACATACGGGAGACTGACCATCAGGTGCTCGCCGTCGAGCGGGACGATCCGTCCCTCGCAACCCACGAACGATCGCGTCCCCGAGGCGGGCAGCCCGGTCATGACATCGGTCAGGTCATCGTTGCCGCCCGACACATAGCAGCGGATGCCGGCCGGGCCAAGGCGATCCTCGGCCATCGATACCCAACGCTCCAGACGCTCGCCGGCCAGCCGTTCCCAGAGTGCCTCGACCGCGCCCGGGTCGTCGCGGATGGCCCGGTACTCGTCCTCCGGGATCACCGTGTCGTAGAACCC
>CAYNGM010000298.1:0-1477 GCA_964396565.1 uncultured Anaerolineaceae bacterium
ATCCCCGCGCCTCGTCGTCGAGAGACGCGAGCGTGTACAGCACCGTGTCGTGGTCCGGCCAGACCGCCAGTCCGTACAGTTCCAGGTCGTCGCCGGTGTTGACCACGACCGTGAGGTCCATCCCGAGGTGGGCAGCGAGACCCTCGGCGAGCTTCGCCCCACCGACACCGCCGGCGAGTTCGACGACCTTCATCGCGCGAGCAGCGCCTCGACTTCGCCGATGCGCTCGATCGTCCCACGGTCGTAGGGCGACGGCATCCGCACGATGACCGTCTCGAAGCCGAGGTCGCGGAACGGCCGGATGGCATCGGCGATCTCCTCCGGCGTGCCGGTCAGGTGCGGGCCGGCGCCCATGTCGGTGATCCCGTGGACGGCCATCAGTTCCTCCAGCCGGTCACGCGCGGCCCTGGCGCTGGCCCCGATGACGAGCGGGAAGCTGACCGACTTCTCCAGCGTCGTGAGGTCGCGGCCCAGCGCGACAGCGTGATCCTCCAGCGCGGCCATCGCAGCGCGCGCCTCAGCGAGGGTGCCCGACAGGTTCCAGCCGTCGGCGCGCTCGGCGACGATGCGCAGGGTCTTGCGGCGTCCGGAACCACCGATGACGATCGGCAGGTGAGCCTGGATCGGGCGAGGCTCGCAGACCGCCTCGACCATCCGGTAGGTGGGTCCGTCATGAGTCACCTGCTCCCCATCGAGGAGCCGCCGCATCAGCATCACCGACTCATCGAGCCAGTCAAGTCGCTGGCCGGGACCGGACCCGAAGTCGATGCCGAAGGCGGTGTGTTCGGGCTCGAACCACGCCCCCCCGATGCCGAGCACGGCCCGCCCCGCCGACACGTGGTCGAGGGTCGTCGCGAGCTTGGCAGTCAGGCCGGGTGTACGGAAGGTGTTGGCCGCGACCATCAATCCCAGACGCACCCGGCTGGTCAGGGGGCCAAGCGCGGCCAGCACGCTCCAGCCCTCCAGGTTCGGTCTGTCCGACGGTCCGAAGATCGCGAGCAGGTGGTCCCACGTCCAGACCGAGTCCCAGCCGGCCTCCTCGGCCGCGATGGCGGCATCGCGGAACGCCGGCCAGTCGATCGTCTGCGGCCAGAGCTGGAGCCCGAAGCGCATCGCGTTCGCTCCGGTCGTCAGCCCAGGTACTCGAAGACGTCGGCGATCGGGATGCGGAAGCTGATCCGCTCCTGGCGTTCGAACACGTCACGGATGAGCCGCTCGGCGAGTTCGGGGTCGTCGGCATGGTAGCGCCGCGACATGGCGGCGATGTCAGCCTGGGCTGTCGCTTGGTCCCTGATCGTCCGTGCCTGGCCGGACAGGCCGATCCAGCGGTAGCCGGAATGGCGATCGGTCACCGAGATCGAGACCCTTGGATCGCGCAGCAGGTTGGTCGGCCAATGCCGGCCGACCCTGCTGTTGAGGATGATCTCGTCGCCATCGAGCGTGTACCAGATGACGACCTGGCGCGGGCTGCCGTCGG
>CAYNGM010000298.1:1577-3262 GCA_964396565.1 uncultured Anaerolineaceae bacterium
GCGAGGTCGGCGCGCCGCTCGATGCCCTCGGCCAGGAGACGCGCGCCGATACGCCGACCGAACGAGACGAATGCCTCGACGAGGGCCTGCTTGGCGTCGTCGCGGGCGATGCCCGACACGATGTCGCGGTCGATCTTGATGATGGTCGGGCGGAGCGCCGCGATCAGGGCGAAGCTCGCGTACCCGGCACCGGCGTCGTCAACGGCAAAGCCGAAGCCGACCCGACGCAGGGCCCGGACGGCCCTCTTGAGCGGGACCACGTCGGAGACCGCCTGTTGCTCGGTGCACTCGAGGGTTATCTGGCGTGGGTCGAGCCCCGCATCGCGGACCATCGCCACGAGTGCCGAGGCCTCGAAGCGCGAGTCGAGCAGGCTGGCCGGGGTGACGTTCACGGCCAGCCGGACCGGCGCGAGCCCGGCGGCGCGGCGCTGCTCGGCCAACGCTCCGGCACGTGCCAGGATGGTGCTGACGAGGAAGACGTCGAGCTCGATCGAGCGTCCTGTGTCGATCGCCGCCTGGACGATCGATGCGATCGACTGCGGAAGCATCGGCATGACCGGTCGGAAGAGGCACTCGTACTCATGGAGCGCACCCGAGTCGAGTTCGACGATCGGCTGGTAGGCGACCCCGTGCAGGTTGCGCAGGCTGAAGAAGTAGTCGAGCGTCTTGGTCTGGACGACGGCGGTGGTCTGGGCCATGCCGATCCGATCGGCCAGGCCGGATGCCTGGACGGCTGCCGAGAGTGCCATCAGATAGCGGTCCGCCTCGGGCAGCGTGGAGTCGACCGTCACCATCCCGTAGCCCGGCTCGTTCGAGTCGATGGCGACATCGTCAGCCAGGGCTTCGGTCAGCAATCTTGCCGGGGCGATGAGGACGGCACCGGAGTCGAGCTCGAGGACACGGGCATCCTCCAACTCGGCCGAGAGCCAGCGCACGAAGCGGGTGTCGCGCGACCAGAGCAGGCGCTCATCGGTGAGGCGGCGAGGTGGCGCGAACAGTCGCAAGCGAGTGGTTCCTCGAGCATGCGGCGCCGGTCGCCCGGTCACCGACGAGGGCCGTACACGGGGCCCCACCTGATGTTGCCTTGCCTGTCACGCGCGCGAGGGCGGCCGAGGGTCCGGGGCGACCCGGTACCTTGGTCCCATCGCCGAACGGCCGATCGGTCGCTGGACGGCAGGTCGGCGATGCGTCAGCGCAACCGTTCGCCGGCGTGGATCGGTATGTCCAGCCTGTTCTCGGGTGGCGCCAGCGGACACGCCCAGCGCGGGTCGAACGCGCAGGATGGCTGGGTCGCGAAGTTCGCGTCGAGGATGAGCCGGCCCGTGGTCGCGTCCACGCCCAGATCCGCGCCCTTCGCAGCATCGACAAGGTAGCGGCCAGCCCCGTACGTCTCGGTGCCGTTCGTCGCATCCCGGAACGGCAGGAACAACCCGCCTGCATAGCCGGCCATCCAGAACACGCTGAGGCGTCGCGCCCCGGCCGGGAGCGGCAATGTCACCGTTCCCACCCGCGAGAACGCGATGGTGTCGGCGCCGCCCTTCGGCAGCCTTGGCGCCAGGACACCCGGGGTCGGCGGCGGGGCCGGCTCAAGGGCGACGACGAACCGTAGCGCCGGATCGTATGAGAAGTGGCGCGCTTCGAAGGTCGCCCGGTCGGGTACCGGGATGGGTGATTGAGGGTGCGTC
>CAYNGM010000299.1:0-3245 GCA_964396565.1 uncultured Anaerolineaceae bacterium
GAGAACTCGGGCCGATCAACCTCGGCGTCAGCACCCTCCTGCTCGGCGTCGGACTCCCGGTCCTCGTCCTCGTCGAACAACCCCGGCTGCTCCTGCTCGGCGTCGGGCGGCTCGGGCTGACCCTGTTTGATGCACCACTGGATCTGGAGCTTTCGACCGTGGCGCAGCTCGCCGTCAGTGCGCTCACTGGTCGACGCACCAACACACCGGGCGCGGATGACGTAGATCCCCACCTCGTCGATCTCCGGTGGCGCCTCCATGCCGCTGGGTGTGGTGCCGAACGCGAGGTAGGCCGGCGGAGTGGGCAGGTCGAGCAGGTCGTCGGGGATGGCGTCGAGCGCATTCGTGGACGGGTGGTCGTGTGCCTGCGTGGTATCGATTCCCATGGGTCAGCCCTCGATCCGCGCGAGAGCGTTGTCGACGGCGGTCACGTCGATGTCAGGACCGGTGTCCAGCCCGGCCAGTTCCCGCCAGTGCTCAATAGCCCAGCGGGTGAAGCTGATTCGGGCATCGGCATCGGCATAGGCATCGGCATAGGCAGCGGCAGCGGCATAGGCAGCGGCAGCGGCAGCGGCCTCGGCATAGGCAGCGGCATCGGCATCGGCATAGGCATAGGCAGCGGCAGCGGCATAGGCATAGGCAGCGGCAGCGGCATAGGCATAGGCAGCGGCAGCGGCAGCGCTCTTTGCCTTCTGGGCCTGATCTCGGGCCGCTCGCCACTCGGTAACGGTGACCCGTTCGCCGCGCGATTCCCGCATGTACAGCTCGGCTATGTGAATCGCCGCGTCGTGGACATCCACCCGCCGGACCTTGGTGACGATGCCCATCTCGGGATGCACCAGTAGGTCGGCCAGCCAGCGCCAGACAATCTCGCGTGGAGTGTCCGCAGTGCCGACGGTGAGCCAGCCGAGATCCAGCACGATGATGGAGTTCTCGGGCGAGAGGAACCCGTCAACGCCGGCCAGTTCGTCGTTGAGCGACTGGACCATTCGAGCCAGCGGTTGCGCCGAGCACTCGGGGTAGTCGGTGATCTTCGCGTCACCGTTGATGTAGCTGATGACGTTCATGGCACACCCCTTGCCGCTGCCGGGCTGGTGCGATCCTTGCGCCAGGCGTAGCGGGTGGGTGATGCGATCGAGGTCGAGCGACATGATGTGTTCCTTTCGGGCGGTTGGTTATTCGGCGGGTTGGGCGTCGAGGGTGGGTTGATCGGCGCCGGCGTTCTCGATCTCGGCCTTACGCGCGGTCACCGCGGCCATCAGTGACGCGCGATGGCTTCCGAGTTCGACCGACTTGAGCTGTTCATAGAGCGCCTTGAGGTCGTCGAGCGTTTCGACCAAGGCGATCTGGTTCTCGTACTCGTTCACTTCGTCGTCGGAGATCGCGGCCGGGGCGTCGGGCAATGGGTCGACGGTGTGACTCGCCCGCCTACCCCTGGTAGCCGTGAGCTTGACGGTCAGCGGCTTGCCGCCGGGGAGGTCGCTCAGGTGCGAGATGCGAATCCCGCCAACGGCATCCGATCCAAAGCGGACCGATTCATCGCGGTACAGCGTCACCCGGCGGCCGGTCCATTGAGCAGCCTCGTCGCCCCAGGCCGCGATGAGTAGCCGCAGCATCGTCAACGGTGGGCGCCAGGACCGGCCCTCGCCCTCGACGAGCTCGATGTCGTACTTCTGCTCGGCGGTCCCGACCTTGACGCCCGCGATTGTGAATGTCCGCGGGCCACCAATGAAGTCGTCGGCGTTCCATTGATCCGAGCGTGGCTCGGCAGTGATCTTCACAGCTTCAGCTCCAGTTCCTCGTCATCGAATGCGTATGGCGGCAGGCCGATCTCGACCGCTTCATCGACGTAGCTCGGCCAGATGCCCGTCTCCATGCAGCGCGCATAGGTGTCGATCGCGGCCCGGTTGAGCCGGTCCCCCTCGGCCAGCGCCTCGTCGTCGTAGCGGATGACCGAGACGAGATACGGCGGCTCCTTCTCGACGGCCACGAACACGAAGTCGGGATCGCTGGATACGCCGGTCTCAATGAGCAGCCGCCGGTACCACGCGGCCTGGAGGTGGTATCCGAACTTCCAGAACGGGCGCACCAACTCGGTCGGGTTGGCTGTCACGCTCGTCTTGAGATCGACACATGTCAGCCGATCGCCGATGAGCGTCAGCCAGTCGGCCCGGCCCCGAAGGCGAATGCCCGACTGTGGCTCGGTCCAGTACATCGACTTCTCGGCGTGGCCGCGCTTGAACAACTCGCCGGCTTCGGGATGATTGCGCACCGCATCGGCCATCGCCCTGGCCTTGGTGAAGTCATCGACATGGATCGGAATCTTGCCCAGCGCGCGGGCGTCTGCGTCGGCGGCTTTCCATGCGGTCGTGGCGGTCGGGCTGTCGGCAATGGTGCCGTCCCTCTTGAGCCCGTGGATCGCCGGCTCCAGCACGGCGTAGTCAGATCCAGCGCCGAGAGTGAGGGTGTGGACGACGCTGCCGAAGTCGAAGTGCGGCTTGGGCTCTGGCGGATTGTCCATCCGCTGCCGGAACTTGGCCGGACAACTCGGCGGCAGCAGCAGCTTAGCGCCGCTGCACGACAGGCTGCCCCGGTCCCGGTGATAGGTGTTCTCTTCGACCGTGAACAGGCCATCCTCGGTAGGTACCTCGGTGCGCGCCGGGATGCGCTCGGGAAGGCTCACAGGTCTGCCGCCGATACCGTCTCGCCGCAATTCAGGCAGATGCCCCCGCCGCGATGGTTGCTCGCCCAGTCGTGCGCGTTGGGCGCACACGGGCCGGTAGCGAATCGTGCTGCGTCCCTTGCCTCTTCGACCTCGAAGGCGTAGGGCGACTCGACGGGGTACCTCACGCCGACACCGCCATCGGCAGTTCGGTGACCCACGCGAAAATGTCCTCGCGCCGCCGGTCAACGGGTATCCCCGCCAGCGCCACCATCGCTGTCCGCAGTAGCTCCTCACGTGGCAACGCTTCGAGGTAGGCCCGCACACCGGCCGGGTCGCAGTCGCGCATCTGCCATGCAAGATCGGCCGCCACCTTGGAGCGGTGTGTCCAATCCCGTTCGGTGTCACCAAAGCTGGGCGCACGCTGGTAGCTGAGTGGGCACGTGCCGCGCTCGTCGCCGTGGCGGGGGTAGCGGTTGTCGGTGCCGATGCTGAGGGTTTTGTTGCATCGACCGCAGTGGGCGGAACTCACGATTCCACCCCCTCGGCCCAATCGGCGCCGAGCACCCGCACCCACGGTCCC
>CAYNGM010000300.1:0-3231 GCA_964396565.1 uncultured Anaerolineaceae bacterium
CCCGAGGCCAAGCAGTTTGCGGCGGTCTACTTCACCTGGGAGGAGCCACCCGGCGCGTTTGTGGTCCATCTCGCCACGTCACACGATCTGGTGACGTGGGATGAGCGCAATGCCTACGACGTCGGCGCGTCGCAGCCGACGATCGCCCGGACGGCGTCCGGACGCTATGTCGTCGCCTGGGAGCAGGAACCCGATCCGATCCACCTTGTGCTGCTCGAGTTCGCGACCTGGGACGACCTCCTGCACAAGCGGGGAACGCCTCGCGTCCTGCAGCCCGCGGTCACGATGCCGGCCTGCGGAGAGGGGACGCCCGACATCACGAGTGCGACCGACGATCGAGTCGACGTCACATTCCACTATCACGGCGGCTGCGAGCGCGATCGCCAGGCGGATGGCTGGACCGATTGGTCGGGTTGGCATTCGAGCGCGAACGCGGATCGCGACAGCGCGCTGGAGGCTGTCGGCGTCCGCGGGCACATCGGCGATCGTGCCAGCATCACGTTCCGCGGGCACGTCTTCATCGTCGTGGAAGGTGAGACCATCCCCGGCGACTGGTCGTCCTGGCGTCTGTACCTGTACGACGCCGAGACGAAGGTCGCGACACCGCTCGACGTCAGGACACACGGTGGCAGTCGGTCGTTCGCGAACCCGGCGCTGGAGGTCGTGACCATCGATGGACGCGAGAGCCTGCTCGTGACGATGTACCTGTTCACCGAGGGTGCGGCACCCGGAGAGGATCAGGGCTTGCTCTACTACCACGCACTCGATGACGACGACGCCTCGTGACAGGGTTCGACGCGTCGGCAGTCGTCTCCCTGCACGACTTCGAGCCGCTTGCCCGTGCGGTGATGGATCCAGCCGCCTTCGACTACGTCGCGGGCGGTTCGTGGGACGAGATAACCCTCGCCGAGAACGAGTCGGCCTGGCGACGTCGAAGGCTCCGCCCGCGCGTGCTCGTGGACGTCTCGGCGGTCGATCCGTCGACGACCCTGCTCGGGATCCCCGCGTCGCTCCCGCTGTCGACTGCCCCGATGGCGACGCATCGCCTGGCCCACCCGGATGCCGAGATCGCGACGGCACGCGCAGCCGCAGCCGCCGGCGTGCCGTTCACGTTGTCGACGATGTCGTCGTGCTCGATCGAGGAGGTCGCGGCCGCGTCGCCGGACGGGACGAAGTGGTTCCAGCTCTACACCCAGGCGGATCCCGCTCGCACCCGTGAGCTCGTCGAGCGAGCCGCCGCAGCCGGATATCGGGCACTCGTCCTGACCGTGGACCTGCCGTTGCTCGGCTATCGCGAGCGCGACCTGCGCTCGGGCTTCGACCTGACGGGGTTCGGCAACTTCGGCGACGCATTGTCCGGGCCGACGCACGGTGGCGGGGTCCACGCGGATGTTGGCGGGTTCGAGCTGCTCGAGGCGCAGGCTGATGTCGGGCTCACGTGGCCCGATCTCGAGCGGATCCGGTCGTGGTCCGCGATGCCGCTGGTGCTCAAGGGCGTCATGACCGCCGAGGACGCCCGACTGGCGGTGGAACACGGGGCTGAC
Organism: uncultured Anaerolineaceae bacterium; assembly: GCA_964396565.1. Classification (GTDB taxonomy): domain Bacteria; phylum Chloroflexota; class Limnocylindria; order Limnocylindrales; family CSP1-4; genus SPCO01. Next base: position 1,545 of record CAYNGM010000300.1, read on the forward strand.
GCCATCGTCGTGAGCAACCACGGAGCCCGCCAGCTCGACCGGGTCCACGCAACGGTCGACGTCCTGGAGGAGGTCGCGACGGCGGTCGACGGACGCCTGGAGGTCTGGATCGACGGTGGCGTCCGGCGCGGCCTCGACATCGCCATCGCGTTGGCGCTCGGCGCGCGCGGCGTGCTGGTCGGCAAACCACTGTTCTGGGCGCTCGCGGCCGGCGGCCAGGCTGGCGTGGAACGAGCGCTGGCGATCCTTCGCGAAGAGTTCGAGGCGGCCCTGGCGCTACTCGGCACGCCGACCCCGGCCGACCTCACCAGGGATCACGTCAGCCGCTGACCTCGACCCCGAAGCGCGACAGGAGCGTCACCTGCCGCATCTCCATCGCATCCTCGTCGAGCGCGAGGAGCTCCTCGCCGCCTGAACGACGGTCGTTGACGGTCGATCAGGACCCGGCCGCGATTCGACCGAGCCACATCTCGTCACCGGATCGGAGGAACAGCCGACCGGCGACGTACGAGAAGCCGGGCTCGCTGACCGGTGGTCGATCTATGACCTCCCAATGGATGCCGTCGGTCGAGATCGCAGTCTCGCCGAAGGCATCATTCGACACCCAGCCGAAATCGGTGGCAAGGACCTCATGTCTGCCTGCCTCGGGTCGGTCCGCGGCCGTCCAGGTCGATCCGTCCGATGACGTCCATGTCCAGGTCGTGCCGTCGATAGCTTCGATCCCAAGCAGCAATGCGTCGGCGCGACCATACAGGTTGGCCGTGTGCAGCCGGTCCGTCGGAACGTCCGGAATGTCCAGCGGGCGCCACGTCAGGCCGTCGGCCGATTCCCACACGTGGACGGCCTTCGCCGTGAAGCCATCGCCGAGCTCGAGCGTGGTGACGAAGTAGCGACCGAAGGCCGTCGTGACGCCGACCCATTCCTCGCCCTGGACGAACGGTGGTCGCACGAGTGAGACCTGACCATCGTGCCCGACCAGGAAGGCGCGATCCTCGATGCCCCAGTACCGGAATCCCTTGTATAGGGCGTCTGGTGTCCAACCCGCAAGAAGCGCTGGGACCGAGTGGACGAGGGTATCGTCCGCGTCGTCCCGGAACTCGATGACGGGCGGATCCCCTTCGACGAGCGCCACGCGCATGGTGAAGCGGCCCCTCGCGTACGGCTCTCCAAGACGAAGACGCTCGTCATCCTCGGTCCAGATCGGCCACAGGTTCTGCGGGGCCTCGGCGGCACTCGGCGTCGGTTCCTCGAGATCGCTGCGCATCAGGTCGACCCACGGGATCTCGATGAACGACTCCGTGGGAACGAGCCAGTGGGTGGAGTCAAGGGTGGTCGGGTCTTCGAACCAGGTCCCCCGCAACACCGTTCCCGCGGGCGCGTCCGGAGCGACCGTGGGAACGTCCATCGGTACCCAGGCATCACCCTCGCGTCGCAGGATCGCGGGGTCGCCCGGGTTGTCGGTCCAGGTCTTTCGAAAGACTTGCCGGTGTGACGAGACGCCCATCATGGTGCCGCCGCCGTCCGGCGAAAACACGACAAGGGTCTGCCCGTTGGCGTCGAACTCCGAGCCTGGTGGCTGGCTCGGACTGGTCGTGGGTTCCCACGCCAGGCCGTCCTCCGATGCGAACCACGCCCCGTCGTCAGTTTCTCCGACGAACCGTCCATCCGAACGGCCGCCGACATTGAG
>CAYNGM010000301.1:0-3212 GCA_964396565.1 uncultured Anaerolineaceae bacterium
CCTCAGCGGCAACGCTCGATCCGCACAGCGATGCGTAGTCGACGGCGACTACCGTAGCGTCGTCGCGCAACCAGTCCGAGGTCATCATCCCGCGCTTGTCCGGTGTGGTGAACGAGACGGCGGTGACCACCAGATCGGCCGACTCGATCGCCTCGCGGACCGAGCCGGCCACGCGGACGGCGGCGATGCCCTCGATCCCGCCTGCCGCGTGGGCTAAGGCGGCCGCGCGGTCGGGATGGCGGTCGGCGAGCACGAGGTGCACCCCCGGGACCAGGTGACCAATGACCGGTAGATGGCTGCGTCCCTGGACACCGGCGCCGACGATCGCCGCCACCGGCGGTCGGCCCCCGAGCCGGCGGGTGGTCGGACCGAATCTGGCGATAGCCACCCCGGACACGGCGGCCGTGCGCTCGGCCGTGATCGGTCCGCCGTCGAGGATGGCACGCGGCTCTCCCGTGAGTGGATCGCTCAGCAGGACCGTGGCATGGATCGCGGGGAGTCCCCGTTCGCGGTTCGAGGGAAAGCCCGTCACCCACTTCATGCCGAGGCCATCCGCGGAGCCATCAGGCATCGCGCCGCGGAGCCAGGCCGGCATGGCATGTGCAAACGAGCCAGTCGGACGCGGGTGGACGCCGATCTTGGGCGGCAGGTCCGCGTCGGCCACGAGAGATGTCATGGTCAGTTCGGCGAGGCGGATCCGCTCGGGGAGTGGCGGCATGGCCGCACGGACATCAGCAGCGCTCAGGTACTGGAGGGTCGCCGGCATACCCCGAGTCTAGTCGCGGGCTAGCATTGCGCATGGCATCGAACGACACGGGGGCGCTGGTGGCGCGGATGCGCGCGGAGGGGCTGGAGCCTGGCACCTGGTCGAATGGCCCGGGCGACCGCTATGCTGCTCACTTCCACGACTACGACAAGGTCATCGTGGTCGCCTCCGGGGCCATCCGGTTCGGACTGCCCGACATGGGCCAGCAGGTGGCGCTCGAGTCGGGGGACCGGCTGGAACTCCCTGCCGGGACGCGCCACGACGCGGTCGTCGGCGACGCCGGCGTGGTCTGTCTGGAGGCTCACCGACCGGCCGGATCATCGGCCGGACTGGCACGTCGGGCGTCCGGCACATGGTGATCCTGCGGGTAGGCGCTTCAGCGGAGATCCGCCTGCACGTGCCACGACGTACCGGTTGATGGGACCCGACCGGGGCGACCCCGCTGATGTGAGTCTTGTCCAGGCGCTCCTGACGGGATCACAGGACGCCCTGGCGACTCTCTATGACCGTCATGCCGACGCGATCCATGCGACGGTCTGTCGATTGATCGCCGATCGCAGTATCGCTGAGGAGATCGTGCAGGAGACATTCCTGGCGCTCTGGGATCGCGCTGATTCGTTCGACCCGGAGCGGGGGTCGCTCATCGCCTGGCTCCACGCGATCGCCAGGAACCGGACGATCGACCGACTTCGGTCCGTCGGACGTCGGCCGGCGACGATGCCACTCTCGGCTATCGGAGGGCCGGACCGGGGGGATGGGGGCGCGTGGAGCAACCCGGGCGATGCGCTCGATGCAGCGCTGTCCGCTGGTGACCTGCTGGCTGCATCGTTGCCGCCGCGTACGCCGGAGGCGGCCGCCGCTCTTGGTGAACTGCGCGCCGCCCTTCAGCAAGCCCTTGCGGCGATGCCCCTAGAGGAGCGGACGGTGATCGAACTGGCCTACGGCGAGGAACTCACCCAGGTCGAGATCGCCGAGCGGCTCGGATGGCCGGTCGGAACGGTCAAGACCCGGACGCGTCGTGCCCTGCGGCGATTGCGTACCGTCCTTGGCGACGAAGACGCCCCCGAGTCCAGGAGACACATGAGCCCATCTGCTCGGGATGTGGTGATGGTGTCGGACGAAGGATCGTGATGGACCACGAAGACATCCGCGAGTTGCTTGAAACGGCGGCGGTAGAGCCCGCGGGTCTCGAACGCCTGATGGCCGGCGACACGACGGAGGCTGCTGCCGTCGCCGGCCACATCGCCGGGTGCGAGTCGTGCGCCGCCGAACTGGAGCGACTGCGTCGCTCAGTGCCCCTGCTGCGGGATGTCGTGCGGACGACCCCCGCGCCCGACCTGCGCGAGCGGACCCTCGCGTTCGTGGCCGCCCGCGGGGTGGCGCGCGACGGATCGAAGTCCATGGACGCCACGTCGGATGTGTCGACCTCACCGTCCTCGGACCGCCACCCGCGATCGGAGCCCCGCCCGCCATGGCGGTGGCTGGCAGCGATCGCCGCCGCGGTCGTCATCTCGGTCGTCGCGACATCGATCTTCTTCGCCGGTCGAACCGACCAGCGCGTCGCTGATCGGGACCGCGTGATCGTGGCACTCGGCAACGTGATCAGTTCCGGGGAGGCGATCTCGACGGCTCCGGATGCCACCCGCGTGACCCTCGCCGCGGCCGACGGCTCCGCTGCCCGCGGATCGTTGCTCTACTCGCCATCGACCGGGCAGCTGGTGGTCGTCGCCGACGGCCTCGATCCCGAACCAGACGACCAGGAGTACTGGTGCTGGGTCGAGACCGATGGCGTTCGCCAGCAGGTCGGGCGGATGTACCTGGTGGGCGAGCTCGGCTATTGGGCCGGCCAGTCCCCGGTGATGACCGAGGTGCCAGCAGGTTCCACTTTCGGTGTCTCGCTCAGTCCCGTCCCCGAGTCAGGCGTCCAGTCTGACCCGGTCCTGCTCGGGGCCCTCTGACCCGGTCGATCCAGGGCGACCTGCGGGTCCATCGGCCGCCACGTCGATCTCGACCGCCGGGTCGGGGCGATCGGGCGGCGGCGCCTCCACGTAGACGCCGTGGAGTTCGAGGAGGCGTTCGGCGGCTTCGGGTGGAACGTCCCATCCCTCGGTCCGGATGGTGGCCGACAGCCATGCCGCTTCCAGTGGGCGCTCGCGGGCGGTGATGTCGGCCTCGCGACGCCTCGTGTCCATGAGCACGTACCACATCAGACCGGCCCCCACGACCAGTCCGACGACGAGCAGCCACACGTTGAACTCGGCATTCACCGTCGAGAGTATAGGGAGCCGGCGCTCCGCGGCCGCGAACGGGAGAGCGACCGATGGGATCGCAGCCGCCCCTGCGCCGCTCCGCCGCTACACTCCCCGGGATGCTTGACTTCACCCCGAACCCGATCGCCTTCCAGCTCGGGCCGCTCCCCGTGTACTGGTACGGGATCGGCTACGCC
>CAYNGM010000302.1:0-3183 GCA_964396565.1 uncultured Anaerolineaceae bacterium
TGGCGCCAGCGTGGTCGCTGCCGGGCGTGCTGGCGCTGGTGTTGGCGCGATCGCTGCCGCGCGCCCGGGCGCTGGTGCGATCGCTGCCGCGCGTGTTGGCGCCGGCCACGAATCGAAAGGACCGGGCGAGCGTTCAGCGCTCGCCCGGTCGTCCTTCGGGGATGCAAGTGAGGAGTCACCTGGGGCTTCAGCCCTGATAGCGATCCTCCCAGCGGTCTTCGACCCGCTCGGAGACGTAGCGTTGAGCCAGGATGTCGCGACCCGTGCCGCCCGACAGTCGGTCCTTGCCAAGACCGCCCTCGAGCAGGTCGTGTCCGGCGCGGCCGCGCAGGATGTCCGCCCCACCCTCGCCCTGCAGATGGTCGTTGCCGGAGTCACCCGTGAGGGTGTCGTTCCCGGTCCCGCCCTCGATGTCGTCGTTGCCCGAGCCACCATAGAGCACGTCGTTGCCGGACTCACCGTCGATATCGTCATGCCCCGAGCCACCGTAGATGCGGTCATTGCCGGAGCCGCCCTCGATGTCGTCGTTGCCAGCACCACCGCAGATGATGTCCGCTCCACCGCCACCGTCGATCTCGTCGTTGCCGCCTAGTCCGACGATCACGTCGTTGCCGGGCGTGCCCTTGATCACGTCACGTCCTTCCGTCCCGACGATCGTGGCGACACGACCGCCACACGATGGCGTTGCTGCAGCCGCGGCTCCCGGCGCCGCAACGAGCAGCATGCCGAGGCTCACCACCGCGGTCATGACCGTCAAGCGCTTCCATCGCAGGGTTGCTGCCCGTGTCATCATCTCGTCCTCCGTTCCTGTCATCACCCGGGGCTTCCTTTCGTCTGGACCGCTCTTCGGGTCGATCCCATCGTCCGCCGCCCAGGTGAGGCATTCGTAAGGGTGGGATGAGAGGCGTCTCACCTCCTCCGAGGGCCTATCTGGAAGTCCCGTCTACCACCGGTCAGACGGCAGGGACAGACACGGACTGCGCGATCGACGCAGCCCAACTGCGCACCTCATCGAAGTCGCGCCAGTCGCCCTTCGGGACCCAGCGCTCGAACACCCCGTTCATCTCGTCGCCCGCACGTCCGCCGAAAGTTCGATGACCGCGTACCCCGATCTTCGCGGCAAGGCCCCGGGCATTGCCGGAGATCTCGGGCTGCTCCGCGAGGACCTCCTGGAGCTTCACCTCGGCCTTGGCGTCGCCACCGATCGGTCCGCTGCTGAACAGCCACGTTGGATGGGCTGGGAGTTCGCGTCGAAAACGCTTCAGGAAGTCGACCGCGTCGCCCTGCCAGCGGAACATGTAGACGGCGCTGCCCAGGATGACGGGTCCGTAGGCATCGATGGTGCGGACCTCGCGGGCGGGTCGGACATCGACCTCGAGTCCGTGTGACCGGAGAGCTTCGCCGATCGCCTCGGCGATACCGGCCGTCGATCCATGCTTGGTCGCGAAGGCGACCAGTGCCCGTTCGCGCACGATGGTCGAATCCATGGTCGTGCCCCTCGAAGCTGGCGGCGGTCGGACTCATGAGCGTGACGCCGATGCCACCGTCGCGCACTATCGTCGACGTTGCTGCGGCGAAGATGACAGGGCCATCGAGCCCTTCTCGGTCGGGCCGAAGTTCGTCTGGATCATCGAACCGAGCCCAGGCCCGGACCCGGCGCCGGCTACGGGTAGGTCGCCAGGACCTCGAGGAAGAGCGACCAGAAGCGCTCGGCATCGACTGCGACGGCGACCTCGGCATTCGGTCTGGTGGCCTGCTCGTTCATCCCGTCGCCGACGATCGCCGGCGTCAGGTCCGAGTGCAGTCGGCAGGTGGCCGGGTCCAGGCGTCGCCCGTCGCACAGGGTCATGCCCGCAGTGTGCTCGCCCGCCAGTTCGATCGCCACGTGCATCGGCTCGAAGGTCAGGATGTCCCGGTCGGCGAATGCCGCGACCGCCAGCGGGTCGTGCATGGCGCCACCGTCCAGACCCGAGTACTGGCCCTCGCCGTGAGCGTAGAAGTCGAGCATATCGGCCACGTGTGTGGTCGTCGTCCGGCCCATCGCGCGGATGCGCTCACGTCTATCTCGGGTCGCGATGACCTGGCGAGTCACGTTCAGACCGACCATCCGGACGGGGATACCGCTCGTGAAAACGACGTGCGCAGCGTGCGGGTCGGCCCAGATGTTGAACTCCGCCGCCGGCGTCACGTTGCCAAAGGTCAGCGACCCGCCCATCAGGGTGATCCCGGCGATCCGCGACGGCAGGGTCGGGTCCTTGATCAGGGCGGCCGCTACGTTGGTCAGCGGTCCGACCGGGACCAGATGCAGGTCGGCGATCGTGTGCGAGCGCTCGATGATCAGGTCCACGGCATGCTGATCCAGGACCGACACGGTGGGCGAGGGGAGAGTCGGTCCATCGAGTCCCGATTCGCCATGCACTTCGGGAGCATGACGGGCCTCGCGGACGAGTGGACGGGGCAGGCCGGCGGCGATCGGGATGTGGGTCAGCTCGGCGAACTCGACCGTCTGGCGTGCATTGCGGGTGGTGTTGGCGAGCGACGTGTTGCCGTGGACAGTGGTTATCGCCCGCAGGTCCAGGGTCCGGGCACCGAGCAGGATGGCCATGACGTCGTCGTGCCCAGGATCGCAATCGATGATGGCGGTCGTACTCATCGGACGATGCTACACGGGCCGGCTGACGTGGACGACGTCGCGTTCCTCGACGATCACGAGGACAAGCAGGACGGCGGCGACGGCCACCAGCAACCACGCCGGCAGGACGTTCATCCAACCTGCGATCGCCAGGACGACGACGAGTGCCATGAGGAGCACCAGTCGAGCCCGTAGCCAGCGGTGTTCGAGGCGCCAGTAGGCGACCGCCGATGACCCCACGAACAGCACGATGCCGCTCGCCAAAGCGACGACCACGGCGAGCGGGGCCGGATCGGCCGGATGCCCCACGATCAGTTCCACCGCCGCCGCGAAGCCGATGATCCCGCCGATGAGCGGGAAATGGGCGAGGCTGTAGGCGTCGCGCGCGAGCGTCCCGACCAGACGGCGGTCGGCATCGGCGAAAGCGTGTTCCCAGTCCGGCGAAAGCGTCACCAGCGGCACCACGCCCGCCCGGTTGGCGTTGGCGTCGCAAAGCTGGCGCGCCAGCCGCGAGCGGACATGCTCGGTGATATGAGCGATGTTCTTGGTGT
>CAYNGM010000303.1:0-3174 GCA_964396565.1 uncultured Anaerolineaceae bacterium
CGGCCATGGCGACCGCCACCTCGGATGACACGGCCCCATGGGCTGCCAGGGTCGCCCCGGGGACGTCGGCCAGCTCCTCCTTAGCCTCGTTCGCGTAGGTCACGAGCCCGCCGCGCAGGTAGTCGCTTGAACCCGGGATCTCGGTCAGCAGGTGTGCGACAAGGCCGCCGGTACATGACTCGACCGTCCCGATCCAGACGCCCCGCACGCGTGCGGCAGCCCCGACCCTGTCGGCGAGGTCGAGCAGCGACGTGTCGCTCGCGGACAGTGACGTGTCGCTCGAGGGCACGCCGATCAGCGCCGCCCGGTCTTGACCGGATCAGCCGGTGGGGCGAACAGCCAGGTCTCGGGGACCCCGGCGCGCCCGAGGCTGCCAAGGGAGGTGCCATTCAGTGTGAAGTAGGTGACACCGGACGAGCCGGTGCGGACCTCGATCGATTCCTCACCCGTGAAGGTCATGGTCTTGCCGTTGCCCATCACCTTGCCGGCGACGCCGACCCGCTCATCGATCTTGCCATCGGCCCATACCTTGACCCAGGCCTTGCCGCCCTTGATGGCGACGACCAGGTTCACGCCCTTGAAGGCCACGGTCACGTTGCGAGTGATGGTCGTGGTCTTGCCCTCGGTGCTCGCTGCCGTGATGGTGATCGCCCAGCGCCCGGTGGTCAGTTCATAGGGCGTGCTGAACGATCCATCGTCACCAACGGTCAGGGTCACCGGATCCGGCGTCTCGGGTGGAGCCGGTGACGGCGCGTCGGCGGCGACCGGTTCGGTCGGCCCGACATATGCCCCGCTGACGGTCACGTGATCGGCGTTGGTGGTGCGCCCCTGCACCGGTATCGCCCCGTTCTCGTATGTCGCACCCTCGACCGGCTGATCGACGACGAGGGTAGGTGCCTCGATGACCAGGAACGGCACCGTGATGAACAGGGACTTGGTCTCCTCGGACCGCTTGCCAGTCTCCGGGTCGACAGCGCTCACGTCGAACTGGTTGCGCCCACGGCGAAGCTCGACGGTCGCATCCCACCGCCCATCGGCGTCGGCGCTCGCGGTGTACGGATCCCTGCCCGGGGTAGCGATGGTGATGGTCGCCCCCGCGTTCGACGTCCCGCGCAGGGTGTACTCGGTAGATGCCTCGTCGACCTCGGTGACGGCTACGGCGGGGTCGGTCACGGCTATGGCCGGTGGCTTGGCGAAGCGCAGCAGCTGGACGCCCAGGTAGCCGACGAAGACCACGACCGCGACGAGCATGATCGCGAAGACGACGAGACCGGGCGAGAAGGTAAGACCGGGTCGAGGCGCGGCGATCGGCCGCGGCACGGCGAGGACCGCCGGAGCCTCCTTCGGGTCGCCGCGCTCACGTCGCCATTGCAGCAGGATCTCGTCGGGGTCCAGTCCAAGGTACAGCGCGTAGTTGCGCAGGAAGCCCTTCGTGTACACCGACCCCGGCAACTCGCGATAGTCGCCACGCTCGAGGGCGGCCAGGTAGCGGGCGCGGATCTTCGTGTCGCGCTCGGCTCGGTAGAGGTCGACGCCCTTGCGTTCACGCGCGGCCGTCAGGCGCTCGGGCAGGTTCGGGGTCGTGTCGATCACCGGCCGACGAGAGGCGTCGCCTCGCTCGGCCCGGACGGCTCGCCGGATCTGGTCCCGTGTCGTCAATCGTGGTGCCCTGTGGTGAACGCGCTCGCTGCGGGGGCCGGCAGTCGAGGCGCCGCGCCGCCATGACGACCGACCGGGGTCCTACAGGATACCCCAGTGCGTCCCGACGACCACCCGGACGTTGGTCCCGGACGACGCATGCCTCGGCGGTTGGCGGCTGTGTCCGGGTTCAGGTGGCCGGTCTGACCGTCGGATGCCGGTCGCCGCCGACCGTCAGTCGCCGGGATCGTCGATGTCGTCGTGGCTCCGCAGCCAGTTGTCCGGGCCGTAGATCTGGCGTGGCGTGGCCGGGTTGCGTGGATCCTGCGGACCGATGATCCCGTAGCGCTCGAGCTCGTCCATGACCCGGCTGGCCCGGGCGAACCCGAGCTTGAGCTTGGTCTGGAGCATCGACGTGCTGGCTCGCTGGCTGCTCGTGACGAGCTCTGCCGCGGGGATGGTCATCTCGTCCACGCCGTATGGGCGCAGCCAGGAGAACTGGCTATCGGCACCACCGCCGGCTCCGTCCTCGGGATCTGCGAACTCGAAGATCGACTCGTCGTAGAAGGTCCGTCCGTCGGTCTGGTCCAGCCAGTGCCGCGTTACAGCAGCCACCTCACGGTCGCTGACGAAGACACCCTGCATACGCACGGGCCTCGGCAGGTCCACGGGCTGGTAGAGCATGTCCCCGCGACCGATGAGATCCTCGGCGCCAGGCGCGTCGAGGACAGTTCGCGAATCCACCATCGACGCCATCGCGAAGGCGATCCGCGACGGGACATTGGCCTTGATCAGCCCGGTCACCACGTTGACCGATGGCCGCTGGGTGGCGAGCACAAGGTGTATCCCGACCGCTCGTGCCTTCTGGGCGATCTTGACGATCGGATCTTCGACCTTGCGACCCTCGCGCATGATCAGGTCGGCGAGCTCGTCGATGATCAGCACGACATAGGGCATCCGCTCGGCACCCGCGTCCTCTGCGGATGCGCCGACCGCCTCGGGTCGAGCATTGAACGCGGCGATGTTGCGTACGCCATGGGCGGCCAGCAGCTTGTAGCGCTCCTCCATCTCGCGGACCGCCCAGTTGAGCACGGCCTTCGCCTCGTTGGGCTCGACCACGACGTGCTGGAGAAGATGTGGCAGCCCGTTGTATGGGGCCAGCTCGACGCGCTTTAGATCGACCAGGATCATCCGGACCTCGTCCGGCCGCGAGTGCATCAGCAGACTCGTGATCAGCGCGTTGACGCACACGCTCTTGCCCGACCCGGTAGCCCCGGCGACGAGCAGGTGGGGCATCTTGGCCAGATCGACCGAGTACGCCTTGCCCGACACGTCGCGTCCGAGGGCGAAGGTCAGCGGACTTGTCGCAGCGAGCATCTGGCTCTCGTCCACCAGCGGCCGGAAGCCGACTACCTCGCTGACCGAGTTGGGGATCTCGATCCCGACCACGTCCTTGCCCGGGATCGGTGCCTCGATCCGGATGGAGCGGGCTGACAGGGCCATCGCCAGGTCATCGGCGAGCGCCTCGATCCTCGA
>CAYNGM010000304.1:0-3157 GCA_964396565.1 uncultured Anaerolineaceae bacterium
GTCAACATCACCTCGTCGACCGTCGTGCTCACCCGGACCCTTGGCATAGCATGATCATGCCACGCCGATGCCATCAGCGGCAACCCTCGTCGAGAGTCGCTCCACCCATCCGGATGGGTTGTCCGATGTCCGTTCAGGTACTCGGGATTCGGGCGGTTGCTTCAGCGCAGGCCGAGGACCGTCGTCAGGGCTTCGTCGACACCCCAGAGTTCCTCGCGGCTGAGATGGCCTGCGAGCTGGCCCAGCCGCTGCGCGTCGACGGCACCGATCTGCTCGACGAGTACCCGCGTCGTCTCGCCGTTCAGATCGATCTCCGGGCGAAACGACGCGGCGCGTGCGCTGCGAGAGGTCGGGGCGACGATCACCACGGAACGGGGCAGGAACTCCTCAGCTTGGACCACGACACCGAACCGGTCGCCGTGCTGTTCGTGTCCGATGCCCTTTGGGAGCTTGAACCGGTAGACGTCACCGCGGAGCACGCAGTGACTCCATCAGTTCGGCGACCGCCGACATTTCGTCCTGGTCCGTCTCGTCCGCGTCGAGGGCGGCCACTTCGGCGGCGAGTTCGGAACGACGGCGCAGGCGGCTAGCTGATCTGACCAAGGCGTCCCTGATCGCTTCTGACCGGGACAGACCCGCAGCTTCGAGGGTGCGGAGTGCCTGTTCGGCTTCGTCATCGAGGCGGACCGAGATGGCAGAACCCATGCACGAAAGCGTATCACAAAATGTCCTACCGCTCGCCGGGCTCATGGCCCGCTTGCGGGGGCTTCTCCGTCAGATTCGAGGGAGGGACAGATGGCCTGTCACTGGGCAGGATTCCGGCGCTACGAAGCGATACCAACGGGAGACCACACCCATCGGTCGCCCAGGACGGCCCGCCGGTGGCGGTGCGTCGAGCGTGGCCTTCGAGGCCGACGTCTGATCTGCGGCTTGGCGTACGAGCGTCAGAGAAGGTCAGGGGTCGACAGCTCGCGGGCGACGAGATCGGTGATCGGGCGTTGGGGCCCGGCACGCCAGTCGCGCCACGGGAGCAGGTCGTACCACTTGCCGATCGTCGCGAAGTCGATCGTGGCCGTGATCACCTCGTCCTCGGCGCCGGCCTTCGCCAGCGTGATCGGAAAGCCGGGGTAGTCAGCTGTGGCGATCACGCTTCCGCCGGCCCATGTCGGTGGACCATGGCTGGTGCCGACCCGATTGGCCGACGCGGCGGCGATGAGGTTCTCATGCGCCCGTACGTTGGTGACCTGCTCGAGGTGCTCACGGGCACGGGGGAGTGCAGACCGACCCGTGGGATTGATCAGCAGACGGGCGCCCTTCATCGCCAGCACCCGGCTCAGCTCGGGGCCCATGTAGAAGTCAGATCTGGATACCGATCGGTCCGAGGTCGGTGTGGAACACCGGCAATGCGTCGCCGGGTGTGAAACGGTCGGTCTCGAGCGGGATGCCCAGGTGCAGCTTTCGGTACGTGCCGACGAGCCCGTCGGGGGCGACCACGTTCGCCGAGTTGTGGATCGTTCCCCCGGCTTCGCCTGCCTCCTCGAATCCGTAGATGACGTGGAGGCCGCAGGCCGCGGCCATCTCGATGATCGCCTGGCAGGACGGCCCGTCGGCCGGTTCGGCCTGGTTCCGGTGCCACGCGCAGGGCCGGTGTCCGGCGGCGCAGTCGGTGCACTCGCCCCAGGTGTTCAGGGCGAGCTCGGGAAAGACGACCAGTTCGCCACCTCGGGCCGCTGCTTCGGCGATCCGGGCCTCCATCCTGCCGAGCGTGGCGGCCTTGTCGCGCGGCACCGACTCGAAGTTGACGCAGGCCACTGTGACCGTCGTCGGACCGAGCGAGGGATCATCCGGGCGCACCGCGACAGATTCGCACACTGGTCGACAGCGGCTCCCCCGTGTGCGAGAACGTGCCTAGTCGCCTTCGACGAGCTCCTGCAGTGCTCGGGCGATCGCCGCGACCTCGGCGTCGCCGGCCGCAACGGGCATCACGAGGTCGTAGACGGCGCTGTTGTCGGCCTGTTCCGCAGGTAGGCCGTTGAGGTGGAGGAAGACGGCGGTGGCGAGCCAGCCGAGCCGCTTGTTGCCGTCGACCAGTGGATGGTGCTTCACGATGGACTGCAGGAGCGCGGCGGCTTTGGTCCACAGGTCCGGGTAGGCGTCCTCGCCGAAGGCGTTGGTCCGCGGTCGGCTGGCGGCCGCGCTGAGGAGGCCGATGTCGCGGATGGGTGGGGGATCGCCGAGCAGGCGAGCGGCGAGGGCGCCTACTGCGAGGCCCAGCGCTGGAACGTGGCCCTTGCTTCCGTAACACAACTGTAATACGGTCGGGAGCATCGAGACCGACCCCACCCCCCTCCACGCCGGCGACCACGTCCTGGTCTGGAACCGGTACCTGGACACCTGGGCGGGCGACTTCGAGGTGGTCGAGACCCGGAGCGAGGGCGTTCGGGTCCGGCTCCGTTCCCAACCCGGGACCGCCCTGCCCCGCCTGCTCGACGGCGAGCAGATCCAACTGGCCGAGCCGAGACACCACCCCTGAGGCTTCTGGCACCGCGCCGATCGGTGCGGGATCAGGGATTCGGACGGTGGCGGATCCCGGTGAGGGTGAGTCGGGTGAGCTCGCGGGGGAGTTGGGTCATCAGGGGGTAGGCGAGGGCCCGGCGGGGGAGCCGGACGTGGGCGCGGTCCCGCTCGACGGCGCCCACCACCTCCTCGGCCACCCGTTCCCGGGGGACGTCGGTGATCAGGCCGAGTCGGTAGGCCCGGTCGAAGGCGTCGCGGGTGGGCTGGTAGCGGTCGACCTTCTCGAGCAGGTCGGTGGGGATCGGCCCGAGCTCCACGAGGGTGGTGCCCACCGGCAGCCCCCGCAGGTCGAGGGCCAGGGTCTCGGTGAAGTGCGACAGCCCCGCCTTGGTGGCGGCGTAGGTGGCCATGCCGGGGAAGGCGGCGACGCCGGCCATGGAGCTGATGTTCACGATGCGGCCCCGGCCCCGGTCGAGCATGCCGGGCAGTGCCTGCCGGCAGAGCTGCAGGACGCTGACCAGGTTGACCTGGAGGACGTCGCGCATCTCGTCGGGATCGAGCTCGGGGAACCAGCCGCCGCCGTCCAGCGCCGCGTTGTTCACCAGCACGTCCACCGGGCCGCCATCGGCCTCGACCCGCT
>CAYNGM010000305.1:0-2775 GCA_964396565.1 uncultured Anaerolineaceae bacterium
GGCGATACAGACCTGGCGTGACGTGGGGGCGCCATACGAGATCGCGCGCGCCAGGGTGCTCCTCGCTCGAGCCCTTGACGGGCTGGGAGACGAGGACGGTGCGATCCTGGAACGCCGGGCCGCGGCGACGGAGTTCGAACGCCTGGGAGCAAAGATCGATTCGATGGCACTCGAGGCGGAGATCGTCGAGCTCGATGGCCGCCGTGCCGGCCCCCAGGTCGCGCGACGTACTTTCATGTTCACCGACGTGGTCGGCTCGACGCAGCTCGCTGAGAAGCTGGGCGATGCCCGCTGGGAGGTCGTCCTGCGCTGGCACGACGACACGCTGCGAGCGATCGTCGAGGGTCAGCGTGGCGACGTGGTCAAGTCGACCGGCGACGGCATCTTTGCGGCGTTCGAGGAGGCCGGTCGTGCCGTGCAGGCCGCAGTGGCGATCCAGCGCGCCCTTCGTGACCGTGAGGCCTCGGCCGACGATGGACTCGGGGCGCGAGTCGGCCTCCACACGGCCGAGGCGAACCTCCGCAGCGCCGACTACACCGGCCGCGCCGTCCACGTCGCTGCCAGGGTCTGTGCGCTGGCTGGCCGCGGCGAGATCCTGGCTACTGCCGAGACCATGCGCGAGTCCGATGCGGTGGCGCGCACCGGCTCCGCGTCGCTGGTGGCCCTCAAGGGGATCAGCGACCCGGTCGAGATCCTGACCGTACTCTGGGACTGACTCCACCCTCGATCCGGCTCAGCTGGGGCGGAACAGCTCCTCGAAGGGAACAGGATCCGCGAATGAGTCACGACCCATCCTCGAGCGACTATGGGGTGCGGCCAGGGCGGATGCCAATTCGCCGGCGGCTCGATCGATGCGATCGAGGAGCCCGCCGTCCGTGGACACGCCACCCGGCCCCCAGTCCTCGGTTGCCGCATACACGCCGGTCGGGACGCTGGCAGCCCGGAGATAGCCGAACAGCGGCCGCAGCGCGTGCTCGATGACCAGCGAGTGGCGGGGTGTCCCGCCGGTCGCCGCAAGGATCACCGGCATCGCCGCGAAGCTGTCCCGGTCGACCAGGTCGAAGAAGAGTTTGAACAGGCCGCTGTATGAGGCGCTGTACACGGGCGTGACGACGATGAGCCCGTCGGCCGCCGTCACCATGTCCAGGGCCTCCTGGAGGGTGGGCGGTGGGAAGCCGGTGACGACGTGGCTGGCCAGGTCGTGGGCGTGCGTCCGCAGTTCGACGAACGAGACCGCAGGCTCGAGGCCGGCATCACGCAGGTGTCGATCGACGGCCGCAGCCAGACGATCGGCGAGAAGGCGGGTCGACGACGGCTGGCTGATCCCGGCCGAGACGACGACGAGAGAGCGTGACCTTGACGCGCTCATGCGGGCGCCAGCGCGGTCGAATGGTGGACGGGTACCGACGCCGCCGCTTCGATGGTGGAGTCGCGGACCGCCAGAACGCGCGGATGGAGCGGCGGGTCGGACGGGACGCCGACTGGTCGCATCGCGTCGAACTCGCGCCGGAGCACCGGGATGACCTCCGCGCCCAGGATGTCCAGCTGCTCAAGGACGGTCTTGAGCGGTAGACCCGCGTGGTCGGCGAGAAATAGCTGGCGCTGGTAGTCCCCGACGAACTCACGGAAGCCCAGGGTGCGATCGATGACCTGCTGGGGGCTGCCGACAGTCAGCGGCGTCTGGGCCATGTAGTCCTCAAGCGACATCGCGCCACCGTACACCGGTGCGTGGTCGAAGTACGGGCGGAACTCACGGATGGCGTCCTGGCTGTTCCCGCGCATGAACACATGACCGCCCAGGCCGACGATCGCTCGGTCAGCCGGTCCGTGGCCGTAGTGCTCGTAGCGGCGCCGATAGAGATCGACCATGCGCCGGACATGTGAGCTCGGCCAGAAGATGTTGTTGTGGAAGAACCCGTCGCCGTAGTAGGCCGCCTGTTCGGCGACCTGGGGGCTGCGGATCGATGCCTGCCAGACGAAGGGCGCCACGCCATCGAGTGGTCGCGGCGTGGACGTGAACCCGCGTAACGGCGTCCTGTACTTGCCCTCCCAGTCCACGACGTCCTCCCGCCACAGACGGCGCACGAGGTCGTAGTTCTCGAGAGCCAGGGGGATCGCCTCGCGGATGTCCTGACCGAACCACGGGTAGACGGCACCCATGTTGCCCCGCCCGAGCATCAGGTCCACCCGCCCGTCGGCGAGGTGCTGGAGCATCGCGTAATCCTCGGCGACCTTGACCGGGTCGTTCGTGGTGATCAGGGTCGTGGCCGTGGAGAGCTGCAGACGCTCCGTCCGGGCGGCAATGTAGCCGAGCAGCGTGGTAGGGGAGGAGGGGACGAATGGCGGGTTGTGGTGCTCGCCGGTGGCGAACACGTCGAGACCGATCTCCTCCGCCTTGAGGGCCACAGCCACCATGGTCTTGATGCGCTCTTGCTCGCTGACGGTGCGGCCGGTGGTCGGGTCAGTGGTCACGTCGCCGACGGTGAAGACTCCGAATTGCATTGGACCTTCGCGTTCCGTTCCCTGCTGGTGTCCGGCACGTGTCATGGGTTGGTCCGGACGTCGGGTGCCACACTAACACGAAGGTAGTTGCGACGTCAACTAATTTGCCAAACAGTCATTGCAGGTCGGTGCCCGGTCGTCGCGGTAACGGACGCCTCTTGGGGTCCGGGCGCCTGGGGGTTCTGCCCGCTCAGGGTGCGGCCCACGCGGGGTTCTGCCCGCTCATGGTGCGGCCCACGCGGGTGCAACCTCCTGTCGTCCTGCTGACGACGA
>CAYNGM010000305.1:2785-3138 GCA_964396565.1 uncultured Anaerolineaceae bacterium
CGATCTCGAACAAGTCTCATGGTTCCGGTTGATCTATCGGCGGATGGACGTCAGTGTCGCCGGTTCGTGATGACGACGGGAAGTTGTGATGCCTCCAGGACGACGAACCAGGCGAGCGCCGCGACGCCAACCCTTGCGATGTCGCCTTCGTTGTCGATCGTCGTCCAACAGACGACACCACCAGTGCACCGGCCCATCTGTGGTCTCTATCCGCCAGCGTTCGAGGCACGCTTGGCAGGACGTCCCGGGGGGACGCCCGTGGCCGCCCTGATCGAACCTACTCCTGGATCGAGACGCGACCATGGTCGCAGGAACGCACCGGAAATCCCGGATCGGTGTCGCCGCGCAACAGT
>CAYNGM010000306.1:0-3134 GCA_964396565.1 uncultured Anaerolineaceae bacterium
GTTGCGGGCGCTGCGCTGGAAGCGACCGGCCGGCGCGGGTCGGAGCGGGGCTCGGCGGCCGCGTCCGGGTCGTCTCACCGCGCTGGGTCCGCCGGAGGCCGCCGGTCGCTGGTCGCTGGTCGCCGCCGGGAACGACGGTGGGCACGCGGAGGATCGCTCAGCGATCTCGTCGACCGAGCGATCCCACGCGCAGGCGCTGGCGCTGCTCGAGCGGCACGGCGTCGTCACTCGCGAAGCGGTCATGGCCGAGGGGCTCGACGGCGGGTTCTCCGGTGTCTACCCGATCCTGCGCGCACTCGAGGAGGCTGGGCGGATAAGGCGCGGCTACTTCGTCGATGGCCTTGGCGCAGCGCAGTTCGCGCTGCCCGGTGCGCTTGACCGACTGCGCGCCGAGCGCGACCGAGCCGTCGACGGTTTCGCCGACGATGACCCGCGAGCACGGGCGGTCCACGTCCTGGCCGCCGCCGACCCCGCCAACCCGTACGGTGCCGCGCTCCCGTGGCCGCGCCGCGGCGATGCCGATCGACGACCCTTCGGGCGGGCCGCCGGTGCCTACGTCGTCCTGGTCGACGGCGTCGCCGCCCTCTATCTCGAGCGTGGCGGGTCCACCCTCCAGACGCTGCCCGCCTTCGATGGCGACCCGACCGTCGTGTCCGCGGCGACCATCGGTCTGCGCTGGCTGGTCACGAGCGGCCGCTTCCGTGACCTGGTGATCCGCAAGGCTGATGGCGAGGACATCACGACCTCGCCAATTCGCGGGCGCCTCCTCGATGTGGGCTTCGTCGCCGGGTATCGCGGGTTGACCCTGCGTGGGCCGCGCTAGCATCGCGCTCGATGTGTGAGCAGTTCATCGCCAGGGCCGCCGAACCGTTCCGGCTCGACGAACTGTGGCCGTTCACCGAGCGGTTGGAGAGGTTCGGCCTGGCCGGCTTCGGCTGGGGTGCCGCATGGGTCGGCGATGACGGTCGTCTCCACTCCTACCGTGACGTGCCCGCCTTCCGTGACGACGGGGAGGGCCGCGCCAGGGTCGGCGCCATCAGCACGATCGCGGCACTCATCCACCTTCGTCGGCCGTCCCGACTTTCGACGCTCACCCTCGCCGATACCCAGCCCTTTGATGACCCGGCTGGCCGGTTCGTGCTGAGCCACAACGGCGACCTGCGTGACTATCGGCCGCTGCGCGCTCGATATCGAGCTGCTGGGCGGATCCACGGTCGTGCCGACACGGAGGTCGGAGCGCGCTGGCTCGAGGATGAGTGGCGAGACGACGAACCGCCCGCTCACCTGCTTGGCGCACTCCACGACCGGTTCGGCGGCCAGGCCAACCTCGCCCTGCTCGGGGCTGACGGGACGCCCTACCACTATGCGGGCAACGGCGAGAACCCGGTCTTCGCCTTCCGCCTCGGTCGGATCGGGGTGGTCTCGACCGGGATCTATTCCCTCGATCGATCGCTCTTCCGGTTCGTCGCGCCTGCGGCCACGGATCGGCGACTCGTCCGGGCGCACACGACCGCCTCGCTGGGGCGTGACGGCGGGCTTGTCAGCGCGTCGTAGTCTGTAGCGGGTGTCGGACGATACCCGACCTCGCGCCGACGGGACGAACGATGGAACTGGCCTCCACGGACGCGATCCCCGACCGCCCGACCACGCGCCTGCCGCTGCGCGAACTGCTGCGGATCTCCCTCTACTGGCTCGGCCTGTCGTCGATCTTCGCCGGTCTCCATTCCATCCTGGCCGGGCGGATCGAGTTCGGCGGTCTTGGTGACCGTGGATCGGCCGGCGCGACGCTGATCGCGCTGACCGTGCTGGGTGCGGTCATCGCCATGGTCGTCCAGCCGACGATCGGCTCGATCAGCGACTACACCATCTCGCGCTGGGGACGGCGCAAGCCGTACATCTTCATCGGATCGTGTCTTGACCTCGTCTTCCTGCTGGGCATCGCCACCAGCCAGGAGGTGGTCGCCATCGCCGCGTTCTACGCCCTGCTCCAGGTCAGCTCGAACTTCGCCCAGGGTCCGTTCCAGGGTTACGTCCCCGACCTGGTGCCGGCGCCCCAGGTCGGGCTGGCCAGTGCCCTCGTCGGGGTGATGCAGATCCTGGGTGTCGTGACCGGCTTCATCATCGGTGGGCTGGCCGTCGGTTCCGGGCAATACGGCCTTGGGATCATCGCCCTTGGTGTCGTGGAGTTCGTGACCATGCTGAGCGTCGTCGTGCGCGTCCGCGAGGGGCGGGCGGCCAAGCCGCGTGATGGCCGATCGTGGCGCTCTATCGCGGCTGAGGCCTGGGGGACCGATGTCCTGCGCGAGCGCAGCTTCCTGTTCCTGGTCGGTTCGCGGCTGGCGATCCTGATGGCCGGCGGCGTGCTCACCAACCTCGCCCTCTTCTATCTCGCCCGGTCACTGGAGCTCGAGCAGAAGCCTGCGGGCGACGCCTTCTCGGTGATGGTCGCGCTGGTCGCCGTGGGCACGATCGTCACGGTCATCCCGGCCGCCCGGATCTCGGATCGGATCGGGCGCAAGCGCGTCATCTGGATCTCCTGTGCGGTCGGTGCCATCGGGATGGCGATCGTGGCGGTCGCGACGTCAGCACCGATCGCCATGGTCGGAGCGGTCATCTACGGGCTGTCCGCCGGGACATTTCTCGCAGTCGACTGGGCGCTCATGACCGACATCATCCCGAAGGCTTCATCGGGTCGCTACATGGGCCTTTCGAACGTGGCTACCGCGTCCGCCGGGGTCCTTGCCCTTGCCCTCGGCGGTCTGCTGATGGACGTGGTCGGTGGCGGCGAGGGTCCGCGGGTCGCACTGTGGTCGGCGGTGGCGTTGTTCGGAGTGGGTGCCCTCGCGCTCTGGCCGGTGGACGAGCGCCGGCGTGAGGACGTGGTGCCTGTGGGCCAGTCGGACCGACCGGTTCCGGCGGGCCAGGCAGGCCAGGCAGGCTAAGCGGCTCGATCGATCAGGCGGGCCCGGCCGGTGGAACGGGCTCGGCCGGTCGAACGGGCTCGGCCGGTCGAACGGGCTCGGCCGGTCGATCCGGGACGAAGGTCGCGCGCAGGTTCGACGGAGCCGCCCGGATCCACCCGAGCCAGGTCGCCGGTCGGAGGACGTCCGTCGGGTCGGCGCGACGATACAGCC
>CAYNGM010000307.1:0-3132 GCA_964396565.1 uncultured Anaerolineaceae bacterium
TGATCGAGTAGCGGTACAGGGCGATGGCTCCCTGCGTCGAGGCCTCCTCCGATGCACCGCGGCGCCACAGGGACCAGGCCTGCCACAGGAAGACGGCGCCAAGACCCACGGCCGCTCCAAGATAGATCAGGCCCATCCGGGCGATCGGCCAGAGCAGCAGCGAGATCGCCACCATCAGGACCGTGTAGAGGGCGATCTGGCGGGTCGTCTCGGGGATCCCCCGGACCACGGGGAGCATCGGCACGCCAGCCGCCGCGTAGTCCTTGCGGATGCGCAGCGAGAGCGCCCAGAAATGCGGCGGCGTCCAGTAGAAGACGAGCGCGAACAGGATGAGCGCGGGGATGCCGACATGGCCGGTAACGGCCGCCCAGCCGATGACTGGTGGGAGCGCGCCGGCAGCGCCACCGATGACGATGTTCTGGGGCGTGGAGCGCTTCAGCAGCATGGTGTAGACGACCACGTAGAAGCCGATGGCGACGAGCGTCAGGAACGCGGCGAGCAGGTTCACGAGGACCGCCATCAGAGTGATCGAGATCACCCCGAGCGCGATCCCGAAGACGACCGCGCGCTCCGGTTCGACCTGGTGGGCGGGCAGGGGCCGGCGCCTCGTCCGGGCCATCAACTCATCGATATCGCGATCGATGTAGCAGTTGATCGCGTTCGCACTCCCGGCCGCCAGCGTGCCGCCGATGAGCGTCCAGACGACCAGGACGCCCCAGGAACCCCAGTCGAGGCCAGGCACCCAGCGGGTGGCGAGGACCATCGCCGGGACGGTGGTGACCAGCAGGAGTTCGATGATCCGCGGCTTGGTCAGCGCGACGTAGGCACGGATCGTGTCGCGGGTCGAGGCCGGCGCACCGGACTCGCCGCCCTCGGTGCGCGGCGTCGGATCGACCAGTCGTGTTCGAGCCTCGTAATAGCTGACCACCGTCAGCCCGACGAGCATCGCCCAGATGACGGCTCCAAGGGCGAGATGGAGCGTCTGTGTCCAGGCTGACAGCTGGGTCAGGACCTGGAGTCCGCCGACCACGACCTGGAGCGCGTACAGGAGCGCCGAACCGACGGCCAGACGGACGATCAGCCGCTCGTCACGCCGCGTTCGCCAGGCGGCCACGGCGAGCGCGACGAAGAGGACGCCGACGACGGCGGCGACCCAGCGATGGAGGATCATCGCGGAGCTGGCGTCAGCGAGCGGCGGGACCAGTGATCCGCCCATCAGCGGCCAGTCCGGGAATACCAGGGCGGAGTCGGTCGCGGTCACATGTGACCCGAACAGCAGCACGGCGAACGTGGCCGCGGCGGTGAATGCCGCCAGCAACGTGAACCGCTGGCTCGAGCCGCGACCCGCGATCCGTGCCGGATACGAAGGCCGGACCGTCAGGAAGGCGAGCAGCCCGACCAGGGTCATCGCGGCCGCGAGATGGGCGGTCACGGACTCACCGCTGTTGCCGAGTCGGACGGTCTCACGTCCCAGCCATGCCTGGAACCCGACCAGTCCGACCGCCGCGAAGGACGGCCACAGGAGCGACGGCCGGTCGCGATGATCGAGGAGCGCGAGGATCGCCAGACCCAGGATCTCGAACCCGATGATCACCGCGATGTCACGGTGGATCCACTCGATCCATGCCTTGGCGTCGTCGAGTGGAGGGATGATCTGGTTGTGACAGAGCGGCCAGTCCGGACAGCCCAGCCCGGAGTCGGTGGCCCGGACGATGACCCCGACGATGACCAGCAGGATGGTCGTGCCCAGGGTGAGCGCGGCGAGTCGCTGGAATCGGGTCAAGGAGTCTCCTGAGTGCGGCTCCCGCATTCTAGCGCGACGGCGCTCCCGACCGAACTCGGATAACCTTTGCCGCGATGCCGTCCCCGACCAGTCCCCGACCTCGTCTTGTGCTGCCGCTCACGCTGGCGATGGGCACGCTGCTCGCCGTCGGTGCGTGTACCGGCTCGACTGTCAGCCCGGTCCCGACCGGTACGAGCGCCGCCCCACCGACGGGGTCAGCGGCGGCCTGCGCGACCACTCCTGCACCAGACCCTTCGTCGATCCCGGATTGGGCTCCAGGGGGCCAGCAGCCCACGGTCTTCCCGCAGATCATCAATCCAGCCGGGACGCTCGCGTGCGGGCCCAACCGGTTCATGTTCTCGTTCCTCGACGCCAAGAATGTCCCGGTCGCGGCACCCGATCGGCCGGTGACGGTCAAGTTCTACGATCTGGGCAAGGACTCGGCGACTCCCGCCGCGACAGCCGAAGCGACGTTCATCTGGGCCATCGAGGACTCGGTCGGCGTGTATGTCGCCAACGTGGATCTCCCGACCGCGGGCACGTGGGGCGCCGAGTTCGTCACCACGCCCCCAGGCTCCTCTGCCCCGGAGACGATCAGGATGCAGTTCGAGGTCCAACCGACCTCGAGCGTCGTCGCGGTCGGCGATCCCGCCCCGCCATCGAAGACACCGACGCTTGCCGACGTGGGTGGCGACGTGTCGAAGATCTCGACCGACAGCAACCCGGTCAAGGCGTTCTACGAGACATCGGTCGCCGATGCGGTCGCGGCTCGGAAGCCGTTCGTGCTCGTCTTCGCGACCCCCAAGTTCTGCACCTCCGCCCAGTGCGGACCGACTCTCGACCGGATCAAGCCGATCGCGGCTGCCCACCCGGATATCACGTTCATCAACGTGGAGCCCTACGAGCTGCAGTGGACCAACGGCCAGCTCCAGCCGGTCCTGAGCGGGAACCCGCCGACGTTGACTCCCGTCCCGGCGGTCAACGAGTGGCGCCTGGCGGCCGAGCCGTGGGTGTTCGTGGTCGATGGGACCGGCCGGATAACGGCGTCACTCATGCTGATCTTCGGCGACGAGGAACTCGAGGCGGCCATCAAGGCGGTCGAAGACTATGCGATGACCGGTTACCTGGCCGGGCTGGCGACACAGGGCCGGGCGAGTCCTGCGGATCAGGCTGCGTTCTATGCCAAGGTCGGCGGCCTGATCGGCATCGAGCCGGCGCTCGTCGCGAACCATCGCGGCCGGATTTCCGAGGTCGTCTTCGCCGCCAACCTGCTCGGCAAGAAGGGACAGGTAATCGACACCTACGACGGCACCCAGGCCAGCGACAACCCCACGCCCGAAAAGAAGGAC
>CAYNGM010000308.1:0-3131 GCA_964396565.1 uncultured Anaerolineaceae bacterium
GGTGATACCGACGTCACCGGAGCCGGTGACCCGGTTCCCCGAGATCACGAACCCGCGGGCGCGGTGCAGCGAGATGCCGTCCGCCGAGCCAGGAGTCGTCGGGTTGGCATCGCTGGTCCCGAGGCACTTGACGTCGTTGTCGACGATGCTGATGTTGCGGAAGAGGTACGTGTCCGCGCCGGTGCACTGGATCGGCTGCCGGACAGTCCCGCCGGGTGCATGCGGCCCGATGTAGTTCCGGCTGATCCTCACGTTGCTCGGCGCCGAGGCGGGGACCGAGCCGCCGTCACCAGCGACCCCGTAGAGATAGATCGCCCGCTCCACCCATGAGGTTAAGCGGCACCGGTCGATGAGGGTGTAGTCCGCGAACTCCCTGACCCGGATACCGGTCGTGCAGCCGACGAAATCGCACCCGATGATCTGCGTCCACGTTGACGTGCCCCGGAGCTCGACGCCGTTCGCGGCGTTCGCGACGGTCACCCGCTCCATCCGGACCTCGTCGACCGAGTTGATGTGCACCGTGTACGACGACACGAGACCGGCTGCGTCGACCGTGACGTCCTGGAGCCCTGACCCCGTGGACATCGTGAGGAGCGTCGAGTTCGCGGCGCCGGCCAGGATCGTCCCGCCGAGCGACCCGCCGACGATGGTCACGCCAGCCGGGACCGTGACGGGCGTCATCAGCTTGACCGTCGTCGCGCCGATGTGCAGCGCGCGAGACCCCGACGCCGCCGCGGCGAGGGCGGCCGTGAATGCGGTCGTGTCGTCCGCGACACCATCCCCGACGACGCCATAGTCAGCCGCCCGAACAGCCAACGCAGCGAGCCCCTGGTGCGCGCCGTAGATCCCGTCCTCCCACCAGTTGGCGACATCGGCGTCGATGAGGCTGGGGACCGCGGGCTTGTTGACCCACGCCTCTTGCCGCTTGGTGTACATGGTGCCTCCTGGCTAGCCGTTGTTGCGGCCGAGGATCACGACGGCCCGGCCGGACCGCTGGCACCACACACGGGCGCCCACGACGAGGCCGGACACGAGCGCGTCCGGGGTGATCGGTAGGGGGTCGGCGTCACCGTCACGCCGGATACGCAGCGGCCCGACGGCGGTCACCGTCGCCCACCAGAACGAGTCGCCGCTCACCGAACCTCCTGGACGTGGCACCTCATGAGTGCGAGGGGGTCGCAGTCGACCGTCATGCCCTGCACGACACCCGACGTCGCGATGCCCGCCATCGTCGACCGGAACTGGACGCGGTCGTTCAGGGAGAGCGGCACCGGGGCGTGCTCGAGGTCGAAGGTTGACGACACCCGGGACAGATCCTCGAGGCGCCGCTTGGCGAGGTCGTCGAGGATCACCTGAGAGGCGGCCTCGACGTCCACCTCGACGACCTCGATCTCCCTACCACGCGAGACCGTCGACAGCGGGTCGGACGGGTCGTCGTTGAGGGCCGTCGACGTCAGCGCGGGAGTCGCGCCATCCGCCCGCGAGATCAACGTGACGACGTTGGGCACCGCGAACGTGTCCCGGTCGTGTGCGAAGTCCGGCGAGTAGATCGAGTCCACACCATCGGTGAACGACCTGCGGACCACCCGGTACTGCGGGGCCTGGTACGGGTCGCTGCGGAAGTAGCCGTACCCGTCGACCCACAGGCTGAAGTAGTTGACCGCCGCGAGGAGGTCATTGATGATGCGGAGCTTGGTCGTCCCCGGCTCCCACACCATCGCCGACCGCAGCGTCGCCGTCGACGCCGCGATGGACATCCGCGACTCACCAGCCGACGCGATGATCGCCTCGACCTGCTCGGTCACGACCGCGCCTGCCGGGACCGCGAAGGTCGCGTTGACCTTGTCCTCGACGAGGATGAGCAACTTGTCGTAGAGGTCGACATCCGCCGTCGCGACCGCGTCCGACCAATGGATCGTCGGCGTCGCCGGCAGGTACACCCCGAGCGGCCACGAGTCGGTCTCCCCGTCGGCGAAGTCGATACTCACCCACGGCTGGACCCGGATCTGCGTCCACTCCGGGACTGTCAGCCCGGCCCAGGTGAGCATCCCTGTGGAGCGGATCTCCCGGTCGACCGACCACGAGAGGCTCCCGCCCTCGACGTCGAGCTCACCGAGGCGGACATCGTCGGGGTTGAGGATGTCCCACCGGTAGGCGGTGACCCGCCCGCCGAGGGTGTACGGGTCGGGCGGGGTGTCGTCCACGACCGGTACGCCGTCGTCGCCAGCAGCAGTCAGGTACATCTCGCCGAGGTACGCCTCGCCCAGGCTCGACGTCGACCAGACCGACGACAGCGTCGCCGTCGACGCCGCCGTTTCGCCCGGGTAGGTGACGCCCGGGTAGGCCAGCCCCGGCCAGGCGGCTGTCATGCGACCGTCTCCGACCAGTCCGTCTCGGTCAGAGTGAGGCCGACGCTGCGGGTGGACCCGACGCCCATGCCCCGGATCTGTGCAGGGGCGACGCTGCCGAAGATCCGGATGCCGGACGGGTCGCGGAAGCAGTGCGGCCCGGGCAGCATCGCCAGGACCTCGATATCGGCCCACGTCGACGGCTCATCGGTCACGGCGACCCACGGCGCGAAGAGTGTCCCGGAGAGGTTGACCGTCCGGGTCGTGCCAGTGCCGGCGAACTCCACCGGCCGGGGGCGGCCGGCGAACCGGTGCAGTGCCTTCTCGAGGCCGGACTCAAGGTCAAAGCTGACGTTCGAGCCCAGCCGCACCGACAGCCCGAAGTCCGCGCCGCCGTTGAAGAATGCCCACTTGGCCCCGGACGTGTCGACGTCCACCTGGGCCGACATCGCCGTCGACGGGGTGGCCGACGCCGCGACCGCCATGTACGTCACGGTCGTCCCGAGGGGCGGGATGTTGTCGGTGACCGTCCCACCGACCGGGGCCTGGTCAGCGACAAGGACCCACCCGGACCCCTGCGCGCGCCAGACCTGGTTGTAGGCGACGTCGACCTCACCGACTGCGGTGCCCGGGTTGACGATCGTGACCGTCGTCGCGCCCGTGTCCGGCGAGAAGGTCGCCGTGATCGTCGGAGTCGGCGGCGGGTCGTACGTGACCGTGAAGGTAGCCGAGTCGTCCGAGGACCAGTGCCCGGTCGGGTCACATACGGCGACCGTCACCGTG
>CAYNGM010000309.1:0-3130 GCA_964396565.1 uncultured Anaerolineaceae bacterium
GTCGCTGACCCACATGGTCGCCAACCACCAGCCATCGGTGACCTCGGCCGGGCGTCCCATGCCCGCAAGGAATACACGGTCGCCGACGCGAACCTCGTGTTCGCGAAGGTATGACGGGCCGGGGGATGGAAGTCGTTCGGGCACGCCCCAAGCATAAGTGGGCGCGTCGTATGCGACCGCACGCGATGCCGGGCTCAGCCCGGTTTGGGCGCCTCGGCTGAAGCCGCTGCCGGGTCCTCGGTCTCGCCATCGGGCGCGCCGTCCGTCGCACCAAGCGGGTCGGTCTCGAGCGCTTCATCCACCTGGTCGAGACCAGCGGATACCTGATCGATCTGTGCGAGCAGGGCGGCGGCCGCGGCGGCATCCTCGGGCGAAGCCTCGGGATCACGTCCCTCGACGGTCGCCTGGGCGCGCAGCGCGCCGGCCTCAGCCTGGAGGTTGGCCACCTCGGCCTCAAGCTCGAGCCGCAGGATCTCGCGACGCACGTTGGGGTCCGGTGGAGCAAGCGCGCCGGCATCCGCGCTGGAGGCCGGCTCATCGGCGTAGTCGCCGCTGATCCACGAGAGAAGTCGACTGCGGCTGCGCCTGACCGGCTCCTTGGCTCGCACGATCGCCGCAGCGTCGACGGCAGTCAGGCCAGGCAGGCTCTGGTCGCCGCCACCGTCGCCGAGCGTAGCGCCGCATGACGGACAGCGGTCGGGTGCGCCCTCGAGCGGGGCGGAGCACCAGGTGCAGACGGGCGCGATGGTGTCGCTGGCGGGCGTTGTCTGGTCAGCCATGGCCGCGATAGTAGCGCGCCGTGGGACCGCCGGAATACCCCACAGGTCCGGGGCGAGGGCGCCGGCCGGGCTACCCGCGCGCTTCGGCTATCGGGTTCGTGCGCGGGGCCGTCAGGCGGCTCACTCCCACTCGATGGTCGCCGGCGGCTTGGACGAGATGTCGTAGACGACCCGGTTGACGCCGGCGACTTCGTTGACGATGCGAGACGAGATCTTCCCGAGGACGTCGTACGGCAGCTTGGCCCAGTCCGCGGTCATCCCGTCCTCGGAGGTGACGGCCCGGATGGCCACGACGTTGGCGTAGGTCCGACCGTCGCCCATCACCCCGACCGATCGCACTGGAGTCAGGATCGCGAAGGACTGCCAGAGCGACCGATACAGCCCCGCGGCCTTTATCTCGTCGATGACGATCCAGTCGGCCTCCCGCAGCGTGTCGAGACGCTCACCGGTCACCTCGCCGATGATCCGGATGGCCAATCCCGGGCCCGGGAACGGCTGGCGCAGGACCATCGCCTCGGGCAGCCCGAGCTCGAGGCCGACCTTGCGGACCTCGTCCTTGAACAGGTAGCGCAGCGGCTCGATGAGCTGGAAGCGCAGGTCGGCCGGAAGGCCACCCACGTTGTGATGGGTCTTGATCTTCTGGGCTGCCTTCGTCTCGGCGGTCGCGCTCTCGATGACATCGGGATACAGCGTCCCCTGGGTCAGGAAGTCGATCGTCCCCAGGCGAGCCGACTCCTCCTCGAAGACGCGGATGAACTCGTCACCGATGATCTTGCGCTTGGCCTCCGGGTCGATGACCCCGGCGAGCCGTGCCAGGAAGCGCTCGCGGGCGTCGACCATCACCAGGTCCATGCCCAGATCGCGCTCGAAGGTGACCCGCAGCAGCTCCGATTCCTTCTTGCGCATCAGGCCGTGGTCGACATAGATGCAGGTCAGTCGATCGCCGACCGCGCGATGGACCAGCGCCGCCGCGACAGCCGAGTCCACCCCGCCCGAAAGGGCGCAGATGACCCGGCCGTCCGAGCCGGTCTCCGCCGCGTGGCGGTCGACACGGTCGCGGATGCCGGCCACCGTCGTGTCGATGAAGTTCGCCGCCGTCCACGACGGTGCGACACCGGCGATCCCGACCACGAAGTTGCGCAGGACGTCCCGTCCCCTGGGGGTGTGGACGACTTCGGGGTGGAACTGGATGCCGTACAGGTTCCGGTCCGGTGCCTGGAGGCCTGCGTATGGCGTCGAATCCGTCTGGGCGGTCGCCGTGAAGCCCTCCGGCAGTCGGGTGATCGAGTCGCCATGGCTCATCCATACCGGCTGATCGCGATCCAACCCGGCGAACAGGGGAGCATCCATCGAGGTGATCGTCACGTTGGCCGGACCGTACTCCCGATGGCTCGCCGGAAGGACGTCGCCACCAAGCTCGCGAGCCATCAGTTGAGCGCCGTAGCAGATACCAAGGACGGGGATCCGGCCGCTCCACACGGCGCCGTCGGGTACCGGCGCGCCATCGTCATAGACCGAGTTCGGGCCACCCGACAGGATGATCGCCCGAGTGCCACGACGCTCGAGTTCCTCGTATGGCGTGTCGTGCGGTAGCAATTCGGAGTAGACATCGAGCTCGCGCACGCGGCGCGCGATGAGCTGGGCGAACTGGCTGCCGAAGTCGAGGACGACCACCGGTCCGGTGGTCGCAGTCCCGGCATCCGCCACGGAGCGGTCCGGTGCCGGCGCCTTGAGCGCGGTCTCGAGGTAGGCCTCCACCTCGGCGTCGTCGGGGGCGAGGACCCGATGACCGGCGTTCGCCGCCTCGCCGTGCACGGTCACCCCACGTTCAGGGTGGACCGTCGCTGATCCCTCGCCCTCCGCCAATGCCGCCTCCACATGTGTCGTGCCCAGCGGATCGCGCACCGGTGCCGGCCGCCCAAGGCTCTCAGGGACAGTGTATCGGCGCGTTCAGTCCTGGTTGCGCATCGCCTCTGCCGCGAGCGCGAAGTAGCGATCCAACTCCGCCGCGACCTCGGGTGGCGTCCCCACCTCGACCATCGCCGAGCGCATCAGCACCAGCCAGCGATCGCGTGCCGACGGGTCGATCGCGAACGGGAAGTGCCGCTGACGGAGCCGCGGATGCCCACGCTCCTCGTCGTACGTCCGCGGGCCGCCCCAGTACTGGGCGAGGAAGAGGGTCAGCCGCCGTGTCGCCGGCTCGAGCTCCTCCTCCGGGTACATCGGCCGCAACAGGTCGTCCGTGGCGACGCCCCGATAGAACGCGGCGACGAGCGCCTCGAAATAGGCCATGCCACCGGCACGTTCATATAGGGACACCTGCTCGCGCACGTCGCCGAGGATACGGACTC
>CAYNGM010000310.1:0-376 GCA_964396565.1 uncultured Anaerolineaceae bacterium
GGACATGTTCGCCACGATGCGGGTGGCCCTCGGCCTTGAGCGCACCCGCCAGGGGGACACCTCGGTGCTGTCGGCGGGCGATGTGCTGCGCATGGCGACCATCGACGGCGCACGTTACCTGCAGCTCGACGACATCACCGGTTCGCTCACCCCGGGCAAGCGCGCCGACATCACCCTGATCCGGCGTGACGACCTGAACATGGCGCCGGCCGGCGACCCGACGACCGCGCTGGTCCTCTCGGCACAGCCGGCCAACGTCGACACGGTCATCGTCGATGGGCGCATCCTCAAGCGCGATGGCCGGCTGACGGCACTCGATGTCCCGACGGTCGTGGCCGAGGCGCCGAGCTCCATCGCACACCGAGCGTCGAAGGCC
>CAYNGM010000310.1:386-3118 GCA_964396565.1 uncultured Anaerolineaceae bacterium
CCGACGGTCGTGGCCGAGGCCGATGCCGCCCTGCGCCGCGTCTGTGAGCGGGCCGGCTCGACCGACCTGCTCTTCGCCTGAGACCGAACAAAGTCACGACACCTGTCCACAGGAACCAGGAGGACCAAGGACCATGACCCATGAACACCTGCCGACGCCCGACGGGCTCGTCATCATCAAGGCCGCGGACCGTGTCGTCGAGGGCGGGGAGCAGACCACCGGGATGCGCCGCGAATCCGGCGTGTCGCCGGTCACGACGGGCAGCACGGGCCTTTGGAGCGGCCACGTCACGACACCCGGCGGGATGGTCGCCGGGGCCCATCACCACGGTGACGCCGAGTCGGCGATCTACATGATCAGCGGCTCCGCCCGATTCCGCTGGGGCCCGAGCCTCAAGTACGAGCAGATCGCCGGTCCGGGTGACTTCATCTACGTCCCGCCGGGTGTGGTCCACTCCGAGGAAAACATCTCCGAGACCGAGCCCGTGGTCTTCGTCGTGTCACGCAACTCGGGTTCGATGCTCACCGTGAACGTCGATCCCGACTCGCCCGCCTGCATCGAGGGCCACGCGTGATGACCGGCATGGCTGTTCCCGAGACCGCGCTCCGGGCCGTCATCGACGCGGTGAAGACCGAGCTCCAGGATTCCCATGACGACCTGCGTGCGGCGATCGCGGGCCTGTCGGTCGTCGGCCTTGACTGGCGTCCGGCACCCGAGGCGAACTCTATCGCGGCGCTGGTCGCGCACGCTCTGGATGCCGAGCGGTTCCTGGTCCGGACGGCCCTTGACCGGACCTTCGAGCGTGATCGCGAGGCGCATTTCCGGACGATCGGCGTAGATGCGGAAGGTCTCGTGGCCATCGTGGACGAGGTCGCGGTGGAGATCGATGCCCTCCTCGACGAGGTCACCGCGGCCGACCTGGCGCGCCTCGTCGTCCGCCGGCAGACGCGTACCGGTGCCGGCTGGCTGCTCCACACTCCCGTCCACACCCGCGAGCACGTCGGGCAGGCACAGTTGACGCGGGACGCCTGGCTGGCGCGCGGCGCCGCCGGCTGACTCGGGGTCCGGTCAGACTGAGGTCGGCGGACCGACCTCAGGTCGGTGCGCCCATGGGAGGCCGACCGGCGTCACCGGCAGCCGGCCCGGCAGGTCCGCGGCCGCTTCGATCACGGCGGCCGCATCAAGGAGCAGCGCCTCTTCGTCCGGACTTCCGATCACCTGGACCCCGAGCGGGAGTCCGCCCGAGCTGATCCCTGACGGGACCGAGACCACCGGAAGCCCGAATGTGGTGACCGCGGCGGTCAGGGCGATGCCGCGCAGTCGGGCCGGCCCGGCGGCCTCATCGAACGTCCACGCCGGTGCGGCCGTGGTGGCGCACAGGAGCAGGTCGACGGTGGTCATGAGCTCACGCATCGATCGACGGAACGCGGCGAGCGTACGTCGCGCTGCCGCCACCTCGGTCGCCGAGAAGGCTCGTCCAGTCCGAAGCAGCGCAAGCACGGACGGATCGTAGTCAGCGGGCCGGGTGTCAAGCCATGCGGCATGGAATGCCGCAGCCTCGGAATACTGCACCACGTGGCGCGCGGCCGAGGCCTCAGCCAGACCCGGGATCACGAGTTCCGTGGGGCGGGTGCCTGCTCGTTCGAGCGTGGCCAGTGCGTCGTCGGTCGCCGTCGCCACTTCGGGGTCGACCGCGGACCACGGGTCTCCGACAAGGCGGGCAACGACCTTGCCTTGCACGCCGGCCGGATCAGGCCGCGCCAGCAGCCTCGTCTCGACCTCCACCGGCCATCTGCCGAGGATCGCCAGGACGGTCCCCGCGTCGTCCGTCGAGCGCGCCAGCGGCCCCACCGTATCGAGGCTCCGGGACAGCGGAACGACGCCGGCCGTGGAGATGCGACCCCTCGTCGGACGCACGCCGACAAGTCCGCACAGGGCAGCCGGGCCGCGGACGGACCCCGAGGTGTCCGTGCCGATCGCCGAGGTCACGAACCCGGCTGCGACCGCCGCGGCCGACCCGCTGCTGGAGCCACCCGGTACCCGGTCGATGTCCCATGGGTTGCGTGTCGGACCGATCGCCGGCTGTGCAGCTGATCCGGTGGCGAACTCGGTAAGGGCAAGCTTGCCGACCACGACGGCGCCAGCCGCCCGCAGCAACCGCGCTACCGACGCGTTCCGGGTGGGCACCCGATCTGCGAGGATCCGCGACCCGGCGGTAGTCGGCAGACCGGACGTGTCGATGACGTCCTTGAGCCCGATCGGGATCCCGTGGAGCGGCCCGCGATCGCGACCGGCGCGCAACTCCGCATGAGCGTGCTCAGCCGCACGGCGTGCGCCGTCGCGATCGATCGTGATGAACGCTCCGATGGTCGGCTCGTGTGCATCGATGCGTGCAAGGGCCGCTTCCAGCAGCTCGACCGGGTCGATCGCCCCAGCGCGAAGTCCGCCGCCGATGGATCGGATGGGGCTTGCGGAACCGGTCGCGGGAGGGTTCACGGATGTATCCATGATGCGCTATCGTGGCTTCATTCGGACGGCGAAAGCATACATGCGTGTAGGCCGCCTCGACACATCGTTCTCCAGTCACGTACGACTCGAAGAGGTATCTCGATGAGTGGCCCGATCCGTTTTGCCGTCCGCTTGCCGCACTCGTGGTGCATCGCGACCAAGGCCGCGATCGTACGCATCGCCGACCTCGCCGATGAACTGGACTGGGACGTCTCGGTCCAGGA
>CAYNGM010000311.1:0-3111 GCA_964396565.1 uncultured Anaerolineaceae bacterium
GATAGTTCCCGACCCCGCCGGCGTTGACGGACCCGGTCGAGTCGATGTCGATGCCCGAGCACGTTCCTCCCGACGACCAGTTGCCGTATAGGTACAGGTCCGAGATCAAGAACGCGTGGTCGTTGGGGTCGGCGTTGCGGATCAGGCCCGCCTCGGTCACTCCCACCGCGCGCAGCTCGGTGCCCCACCCGCTGCCCTGCAAGTGGACACCCGTGCGGATGAGGACCGATGCCGAGCAGGAGAACCGGCCGCCGGTGAGCAACACCTTGCCGCGCTGCTCGGCACCCGCCGGCATGAGCGCGTTGCGTGAGTTGAGCACGGCGGCCTTGTCGATCGCCGCGTTGATCTCGACCTGGTCGCCGGTGCCGTCGCACACGAAGTCGGCGGCAGCCTTGACGGCCGCGGGCATGTCGGCCGACGCAACGATGAGTGCCCCGCCGCGAGCGTGCGCGTTGACCAGCCCGGCCTCGATCACGCCGAGTCGGGCCGCCGAGATCGGCAGTCCCGTGTCGCCATCAGTCCACATCTGGGCGGTGTATGCCACGTCAGCCTCCGGAGGGCGCGAGCGTCAGGGATGGGGCGAGGGTGGGTGAGGGGGCCAGCCCAGCGGCCGGCTCCCACGAGTAGCGGGCAGCCGGGGCCCGGTATCCGACGCTGGCAGATTGCGGCAGGTCGTCGGAGATCACCCCGTCACACCCGTACGAGCGCATGAGAGCGACCCGGGCCGCGGTTGTCACGTTGTTGTACGGGTAGACCCGCATGATCTTCCCCGCCACCATCTTGGAGTGCACGAGGCCGACGGTCGTCGCGTTGCACTCGGACGACAAGGCGACGATCGCCGAGATCCCGCGGGCCGCGAGCGCGTCGAGCTGGGCAGATGAGGGGAAGCCGGAGAAGTAGATCTTGCACGCCGGAATCCCCTGCGCGACAGCCGAATCCAGCACGCTGTCTGTGCTCGATTGCAGGAGCACCGACGCCTGCAATCCCCGCCGCGCGATCTCGGCGATGAGGTAGGTCCCTGCGGTCGTGGTCTTCGGCTCGGGGCAGACGAGCATCCTACCGCCGAACGTGTCGAGGATCTGCGCCAGGTAGGCTGCGGGTTCGTCCGGCCAGGCGCTCGGGGAGTTGACGACGCCGACGTCCCACTGTGCCTTGGTCATGCTCGTGATCGCCGTCGTCGTGCCGCCGACCCATGTGCGCACTGTGTCGTCGTCATGGTTGAGCACGAGGTACTTCTGCCCGGTCACAGGGTCAGTGGTCGCCAAGTAGCCGACGTCCATCTCCAGCGCCGGCACATCGTCGGGGTGTGAGCCGGTCGCGATGCTCTCGGGCGTCGAGCGATACCCGGCCAGCACCTCCTCGGGGTATGCCGCGCTCCAGCCGCGGTGCCCCCAGACGATGAACTTCGTCCGCAGGTTGTCATATGTGACGACCGAATTGCGTTTGCCCCGTGGGGGATACAGGCCCGATCCCTTGAGCCGCCAGCGTGCGGGGGATAGTCCGATCGAGACCTGCGCGGTCGTGGTCGCTCCGAGGTCATCGGTCACAGTGCAGATCACGGTGGCTGTGCCGGTCGATGTGCGCGGGGTATTGGTGACCTGTGCGACGGACCCGCCCCACTCGACCGCGCCGGCCGTGGCCTGCCAGTCGACGGTCACGACGGTTCCATCCGAATCGGACGCGGTAGCCGTGACAGTGGAGCGCTCCCCAGCGGCGAGGCTGGTCGCCGACGCGGAAAGGCTCACGGTCGGCGGTTGGTTGCCGGCGCCGGAGGCCACTGGGAGCCGAACCGTGACGACCGAGACGCCACCGGACGCCGCGTGCCCCCACGAGCCGGACCCGACCGAACCGTCGGTATCGTCGGAGAGGAGCCAGGCGACCGCGCCCTGACAAATGCCCCCGCCCGACGTCCACGTGATCGACGTCGTCAGGGTGTGGCTCGCCGGCGGCACGAGGGTGGTCGAGGTGGTCACCGTGCTGGTGCGCTCATTCCACAGCGAGAGCAGGTTCGCCGTGCCCGCCTGCGAGACGGCTGGGCACGAGGTAGTTGCCGAGGAGGAGGTGGAGCCGGTGCCGAACCGGTCCGCGTCCGCGAGCCCATTCCACGCCGTCTTGTCCACGCCCCGGACGCACGCCCACGCAATGCCCTTGCGGCTGGTCGTGACCCACTGACCGCTAGTCCAGCCTTGGGCCGTGGCGTCCTCGGCGCCGTCCGCCCAGCGCCAGAACACCTTCGCGCGTGCGGTCGAGCTGATCGAGATGACCGGGCCCGCAGTCCAACCCGTCGGAGCAGGGAAGTCGTACGTCGTCGGGTTCGCGATGCACGCCATGACGAACAGGTCGTCGGCGAGAACGTTTGCGGGGGCGATGAATTCGGCGACGGTGTTGTTGCCGCCCGCGATGCCACCAGATCCGACGATGCTGATGCTCACGCGTCAATCCGCAGGTCGATGGTGAGCATCCATCCCGGGTCGGCAGTCGCCGCGGGGGCACCGATCAGCACCAGCGGCACATCGGTGGGCAGTCCGGCCGGGCGTGCGGTCAACGTGACCCCGGCATACTGCCAGGCCGCCGCCCCGGCCGACCAGTATGCCGCCACCATCACCCCGGGCGGCAGTCGTGCGATGGCGACCTCGTCCGAGTGGGCATGGTCTCCGCGGGCCGCTTGGTTCGTCCCGACGCCAAAGTCCACAGACAAGGTGCGCGTGGACGACAGGGTGCCGCCGCCGGTGAGGCCGGTCCCGGCGTTGACGGCCGTGGTCGTCGTGACCCTGCTCGCGAGGTCGGTGGTCAGGTTCGCGACCTTGCCCTGCGCGATGGCGGCCGAAGGTGAGATCTCCGCGTCGGTCACGGTCGCGTCGGCGATGGTTGCCGCGGTGACCGAGTTCGCCGCCAGGGCGGGTGCTGCGGCCGTCCCCGTCAGGGCGCCCGCGAGCTGGATCACGCCCTTGGCTGCGGCCGTCGCATCCTCCACCGCGCCCGCTCCGACCGCCTGCCACGACGCCGTGGCCCCGTCAGTGCCGAGCACCTTGCCGCCCTGACCCGACTGGTCCGGTAGGGACGCGCCGGGCACCACGAGCGCGCCGACATCCCAGGACTGGACCTCCAACG
>CAYNGM010000312.1:0-3083 GCA_964396565.1 uncultured Anaerolineaceae bacterium
AGGATGCGGCGCTCGCGCTCGTCAAGCCGCTCATCGATGTCGAGGGGGAAGATGTAGCGACCACCGGCGGTTCGCACCCCGAAGGCGATCGCGACCGCGTAGTCCGATTCATGGCTGATCGACAGCGCGATCCTGCCCATCCCGAGCTGGTCGGCCCGCTGGGCGGCGCGCCCGTGCAGGCGCACAGCCGGCTGGCCAGTCGGCAGCCGTTCCACCTCGATGTCCCGCCAGCCGATGCCGCGTACACCCAGTCCGAGGACCTTGGACACGGCCTCCTTGGCCGCCCAGCGACCGGCCATCGTCTCCGGCCGATCCCGCACGTAGCGCCGTTCGGCCGGCGTCAGGACGCGGTCGGCGAAGCGTGATCCAAATCGCTCCAGGGTCGCCCGGATGCGCTCCACCTTGATGATGTCGATGCCGAGCTCGGTCGTGCCGTGGGGCACGAGACCCGGGGGCAGGATCGCGTCGGTCGGGTCGGCGTCGGCCATCGAGGGGGGCCCTACTCGACCGTCACGGACTTGGCCAGGTTTCGTGGCTGGTCCACGTCGGTCCCTCGAGCCCGAGCCACGTGATAGGCGAACAGCTGGAGCGGGATGATGGCGAGCGCTGGCGTCAGGGTCTCGTGGGTCTCGGGCACCCAGAAGATGTCGTCGGCATAGGCGGAGATCTGTTCATCCCCCTCGGTCGCCACCGCGATGATCCGCGCGTCCCGGGCTCGACCCTCCATCACGTTGCTGATGACCTTGTCATACAGCGCGGACCGGGTGGTGATGGCGACCAGCGGACACTCGGCGTCAAGGAGGGCGATGGGCCCGTGCTTGAGCTCGCCGGCGGCATAACCCTCCGCGTGGACGTAGCTGATCTCCTTGAGCTTCAGAGCCCCCTCGAGGGCGACCGGGAACCCCGTGCCCCGCCCCACGAACATGAACCCGCGTGAGTCCACGTAGCGTCGGGCCAGGTCGTCGGCACGTTCGTCCGCCAGCTCGATGGCTCGCGCCGCAGCACCCGGCAGCGCTCGCAGGGCTGTACCCACGGCACGCTGGTCCGTCTCGGCGAGAGTGCCGCGGATCCGGCCGATCGCGGCGGCCAGGACGACCAGGGTGGTCACCTGGGTCACGAACGTCTTCGATGCGGCGACGGCGATCTCCGGGCCCGCCTGGAGGAACATGACCGCATCGGCCTCGCGGGTGATGGCCGAGCCGACCGTGTTGGTGATGGCCACGATCGGGCAGCCGCGCTCACGGGCGAAGCGCGTCGGGGCGATGGTGTCGGCGGTCTCACCGGATTGCGTGACCGCGATGACCAGGGTCCGACCGTCGAGCGGCGGCGGGCTGTAGCGGAACTCCGATCCGAACGTGACCCGTGCCGGCAGCCCCGTCCACGCCTCTATCGCCGCCGCTCCGACGAGGGACGCGTAGGACGCGCTGCCGCAGGCGACCAGCTCCACCCGGTTCACGTCCCGGAGCACGGCGTCGAGCCCGTCGAGTTCACCGGCCATGATCCGGTCGTCCGCCCCGACCCGCCCGGTGATCGCCTGGGCGAGGGACTCCGGCTGCTCGTGGATCTCCTTGAGCATGAACGTCTCGAAACCGCCCTTCTCGGCAGCCGCCGGCGACCAGTCGATGACGGTCATCGCCCGCTCACGCGGCGCGCCGGCCGTATCGGTGATGGTCACCGCTCCCGGACGCAGATCGGCGACGTCACCCTCCTCGAGGAAGATGACCCGGTCGGTGTGGGCCAGGATGGCCGCGACGTCACTGGCAAGGAAGCCCTCACCATCGGCCAGTCCGACGATGAGCGGGACGTCCTGACGTGCCCCGACGAGCCGCCGGGGCTCGCCTCTGTGCATGACGGCTATCGCGTACGCGCCGTGGACCTGGCGCAGCGCGGCCCGGACGGCATCGGCGAGGTCCCCAGCGTAGGCCTCCTCGACGAGATGCGCGAGGGCCTCGGTGTCGGTCTCCGACGTGAGCGTATGGCCACGCGCCTCGAGACCATCGCGTAGCTCCCGAAAGTTCTCGATGATCCCGTTGTGGATGACCGTGATGGCACCGGTGCAGTCCTGGTGGGGATGCGCGTTGAGGTCGTTGGGGCGCCCGTGGGTGGCCCAGCGGGTGTGGGCAAGACCGATGACCGCGTGCGGCGTGCGATCGGCCAGGGCGGCCTGCAGGTTGGCGAGCTTGCCCGCCTTCTTCTCCACGAACAGGGCGCCGGCGTCGTCCACGAGTGCGATACCGGCGGAGTCGTAGCCGCGGTACTCGAGTCGGCGGAGCCCCTCGATGAGGATCGGTCCTGCCTCCCGGGGGCCCGTGTAGCCGACGATCCCGCACATGCCGTCCGTCCTTTCGTACGTGCCCGACGGCGACCGACGGGTCGTGACTCCTACGGTGGGCAGCGCGGCTAGTTTAGACGCTCGCTCGCGAGAGCCGTGAGCCGGTCAGCCAGTTCACGGACCAGGGCGTCATCCTCCCCCTCGACCATCACCCGCAGGGCCGGCTCCGTGCCGGACGGTCGCACGAGGACTCGACCGCGCTCGCCAAGGCGACCCTTCGCTTCGGCTATGGCATGGCCGAGGACGGGATCGCCCTCCCACTGGTCGCGGTGACGCGCGGGGACCGCGCGTTGTTGCTGCGGCAGGAGTCGTATCTCGGAAGCAAGTTCGGCGAGTGACGCATGACGCACGGCCATCACCCGGAGGACCTCGAGTGCGGTCACTATCCCGTCGCCGGAGGTGGTGTGCTCGAGGACGATGACGTGACCCGACTTCTCGCCACCCAGGGTCGCTCCCGCCAGCTGCATGCCCTCGAGGATGTACTTGTCACCGACCGGTGTCCGCACGACGACCCCGCCGGCCGACTCGACCGCATGCTGCAGTCCCCCGTTCGAGAGGACCGACACGACGAGCCCCCCGGGCAGCGCACCGCGGCTCAGCCGCTCGAGGGCGAGGATGCCGAGGATCCGGTCGCCGTCGACGATATCGCCCGTCGCATCGACCGCGATCAGCCGGTCGGCATCACCATCGAGCGCAAACCCGACATCCGCGCCGGTCGCGACGACCGCGGCGGCCAGCGAGGCGGGGTCGG
>CAYNGM010000313.1:0-3079 GCA_964396565.1 uncultured Anaerolineaceae bacterium
CCGTCCTGCTCGAACACCCGATAGGTCAGGTGCGGGTGCTGGCGGTCATCGGCGACGTCGGTCGTCGGGAACATCGCGAGCACACCACACGTCCGCTCCAGCAGCCAGCGCTTGGCGGCGGTCGGTGCCAGCGCGTCGCGCAGACTCGCCGACACGGGCACGCCACACAGCCGGTTCGAGAGATCCATCGCCACCGACATGGCACTCAGCGCGCTGGCCGCGCGCGCACCCTCGACCAGCGCCGCCTCATCAGACTCGGGCAGCCGTCGCAGGGACTCGGCGATGTCCACCAGCCAGCGCAGCCGAAGCGGCGAGCGCGTCCGATGGACAGCGAGGTGGAGGATGGTGTCGACGTCGGACAGCAGGCGCACGGGCATGTCGAAGGCTTCGACGGTCTGGCTGTGCTCCCACAGGCGCTCCGGGTCCAGGCGGAAGTGCGCCGGTGCGGCCAGCCCCCGGTGCAGCTCGACGCACGTCGTCCCCTCCGGACCTCCGAAGTACTGGGCGTCATGGAACGGATGATGGCGAGCCTCGTACGG
Source organism: uncultured Anaerolineaceae bacterium (assembly GCA_964396565.1). Taxonomy (GTDB): domain Bacteria; phylum Chloroflexota; class Limnocylindria; order Limnocylindrales; family CSP1-4; genus SPCO01. The sequence continues at coordinate 540 of CAYNGM010000313.1, forward strand.
TGGGCGAGCGGCGTGCCTGTACCCGATCCGGGCCAGGACGGCGCGCGCCTCCGGCAGTTGCTCCCGACGAACGAGGATGTCGATGTCGGCCGCTGGGCGGATCCCGAGGTCGCCATAGAGCCGGCTGGACAGGACCAGGCCCTTGACCGGGATGACATCCACCCCGGCGCTGCCGAGCGCCGTCAGCAGGTCACGCAGCGCGTCGAGCATCGCCCGGTTCTGGAGCAGCGTGGCGATCCGTCGTCGCTGGGCCGCATCGATCCAGTCACGTGGCACGGACCACGCGCCGTCCGGTCGCGCCAGCGCGGTCAACGTCGTCGTGACCAGCGGCAGGACCTCGTGGCGATGGCCCAGACGCCACAGACGCTTCCAGTCGACGCCAGCCGCGAGTCGGTCGTCGAGCTCAGCGCGCGCTCGTGCATCGAGGACGGTGCGCGCGGCGAGACACAGGACCGCTTCCTCCTGGCGAAGGCCGGCGATGGCCGAGTCCGGCGTGATGGTCGTCGTAGACAACTCAGAACTCCGCCAGCGAACCGTCGATCCGGGCACGACGGATCGCCCAGGCGGCTGCGGCCAGCCCGATCGGCACGTAGATCGCGGTGAGGACGACGAGCGAGGCGAAGAGCGGGAGCAGGTCGCCGACACTCGCCCCGCCGAGCATCGCGCGACGGACGATCTGAAGGGCGGGAGTGAGCGGCAGCAGGTTGGCGATCGACTCGAGGACGGGTGGCAGGACCGTGGTCGGATAGAGCACCCCGCCGAGCACGAACGATGCCCCGGTGATGAGCCAGTTCACCGGGTTGCCCTGCTTGATGAGCACGACGACCGCCGCGCCCACAAGCCCGATGGCGTTGCAGGCGACGATCAGCAGCGCGACCCCAAGGATCGTCGCCGGCCAGTCGGCCTTCGAGAGATCGAGTCCGAGCGCGACTCCGATCAGCAGGTACACCGCGATCGAGACGAACGCCGAGAGATGTGCGAACAGACCGGACGAGAGCAGCACGGCGATCGGCCTGGTCGGCCCGATCAGCATCAGTTCCAGGGTGCCCGTCACCTGGCCGTCGCGGACGGCGCCGCCCATCGTCCCGACGCCCACCGCCACGAGCTGGGTGAAGGCGATGCCGACGATGGCGAAGCCGAAGTAGTCCGTGCCGTAGGTCTGTGCCACGGGGCCGCCAACCACCCCGATGGCGCTGCTCAGGAAGAAGAAGACGATGGTGTTGGCGATGGCTCCACCGATCCCCAGCAGGAACCCGATCCGGTAGCTGCGATTGATCAGGAAGTCCCGGCGGATGAAGGCGGCAGGAACGGCCAGGGCGGTCACGCCACCGAGACCTCGTCGGTCGCTACCGCGTCGTCGAGCGTTCGTACGAACAGGTCCTCGAGCGAGGCCTCGGTGATCCGACAGTCGACGATCTCGGCGCCGCTGCCCATGACCGCGCGCAGCAGCGAATCGACTGCGCCGGGGCGGTCGTCCACCACGCCGCGCACACGCTGGAGGCCGTCTTCCTCGTGCACCTCCAGGTCTTCGACATGCGCGCCCAGCCGAAGGGCGGTCTCGATGGCCGGCGCCGCGCCGCGGACCAACAGGTCCACAAGTCGCCCCGGGTGGATGGTGGCACGCAGCTCGCGGAGCGGTCCGGCCGCGACGACCGAGCCACGACGGACGAACGCGACGCGGTCGCACAGCGCCTCTGCCTCGACCATCGAGTGCGTGGCCAGGATGACGGCCCGTGTCGGGTCACCGAGCACGTGCTCGCGAACGAGGGCGCGGACATCACGGGCGCTGATCGGGTCGAGAGAACGCGTGGGCTCGTCCATGAACAGGACGTCGGGCGACGCGAGCAGACCGCGGGCGATCCCGAGGCGCTGGCGCATGCCCGACGAGTAGCTCCGCACCGGGCGGTCGGCATGGGCGGTCAGGCTCACCCTGTCCAGCAACTCGGCGATGCGCGCGGAGCGGCGCGACCCATCCACGTGGGCGAGGGTGGCGAAGAACTCGAGGTTCTCTCGACCGGTCAGGCGCCAGTAGAACGAGCGCTCCTCACCGGTGATCACCCCGATCCGGCGACGGATAGCCTGGGCATCGGCGACGACATCGTGACCGAGCACGCTCGCACGCCCGCTCGTCGGCAGGAGGGCGGTCGTGAGGATCCGGATCAGGGTGGTCTTGCCCGCGCCGTTCTGGCCCAGGAGCCCGAATGCCTCACCGGCCGCGACCGTGAGCGAGACTCCGGCCAGGGCCGGCGGACGCATCGACTCAGCCGAACGTCGGGCGCGCGACGACTGACCCGGCATCAGCCGCCGGTAGCCGGTGGTTATGGGGTACTGCTTGGTGAGGTCAGCGACCTCGATGACATGAGACATGGTGAGTCGTGTGGTGTTGCGGCCGGGTGGTCACGATCGTGGTCACGCCACCCGGCCCATCTATCAGACCGGCTTCAGCCAGTCGCAGTACTCCTGGCAGACGGCGGCCTCCTCCATAAGCTCGTCGACGCTGTAGGTCGCGAGCACGGCCGGACGCTCGTACTTCATGTGAT
>CAYNGM010000314.1:0-3067 GCA_964396565.1 uncultured Anaerolineaceae bacterium
CGGGTCGCGCACCTAGAATGCGGCCATGCCCACGACGTACACGAGCGCGCGGTTCGTCGGGCGGGACGACGCGTTCTTGCGGCTTGCAACCCTCATCCGGTCGTCCTCGGCCGGGCAGGCCGGCGCGCTCCTGGTGGACGGTACCGCCGGCGTTGGTGTCACCCGCTTCATCGACGAGGCAGTCGCGCGGGTGGCCGGCCTGCGCGAGCCGATGCTGGTCGTGCGTGGCGGTGCCTTCGGTCCTGGTACCGATCGTCCATACGCCTCGTTCATCAGGGCCCTGCGACCGGTCCTCACGGCACTCGACGACGCCGAGCTTGCGGCCGTCGCCGGTTCCGCGCGCGATGAGCTCGGCCGGCTGATCCCCGAGCTCGGTGAGCGGCTGACCAGGGTTTCCGGAGCGTCATCAGGCGCGCTCAGGACCGTCCCGGAACGGCGCCAGGCCCGTCTCCTTGAGGGTGTCCTTGGGGTGCTGTCGCGGCTGAGCGAGCGGCACCCCGTCCTCCTTGTCATGGAGGATCTCCACCGGGCCGATGCCGGGACGCGCACCCTGATGTCGTTCCTGATCCGTATCGCGCGATCCCAGCGCATAGCCATCGTCGCGACATACCAGGGCGATGCCATCCGCCGTGAGGATCCGTGGTCCGTCGATCTGCGTGCTCTTGCTGCTGCGCCACGGCCGCCCGGTCGGATGTACCTTGGGCCGCTTGGACGCGACGACCTGGTTCGGCTCCTGGCGGCAATCGAGGGCGAGCGTCCGACGGCCGGGGTGATGGTCATCGTGGCCGAACGTTCGGGTGGTCGCCCACTCATCGCCGAGGAGCTCTCCGCGGCCCGGCGCGAGCTGCCGGACGTGTCACTCACCTCGTCGTTCGAGGACCTGGTCCTGGCCAGGGTGGCGGCGCGGACGCCGGAGTGTCGTCGCGTCCTGCGCCTTCTGGCACCTGCTGGGCGGCCCGTGCCACGGGTGACGCTGGGGGCGATCGCGGAGGCGTTCGAGGTCGATGCCCTGAGCGCTCCACCGCGCTCGTCCCATGCCCCGCGGCGCGGTGCCGGACCCCTCGATGCGGACCTCGTGGCCGGGCTGGAGGAGGCGATGGCATTCGGCTTCGTCGTCGAGGGCCCGGATGGTCTGTCACTGCGTCACGAACTGGTCGCCGAGGCGATCGAGTCGGACCTGCTTCCACGGATGCGTGGTCGTCATCACGCCGCCGTCGCCCGTGCGATGGCCGACCATCCGGTGATCGCGAAGCACCACCACCTGATCGCGCTCGAGTCCGCCGCGGCGGGTATCGCTGCTGCTGCCGCCGCCGATGCCGCGGCAGCCGTCGATGCGCCAGCGGACGAGCTGGCCGCCCTCGAGACGGCTATCGCGATCCGTGGCGCACTGGAGGGCTCACGACCGGGGCGCGATGGTCGCGCCAGCGCCATGGAGCTGGATCGACGGGCGGCCGAGGCAGCCTTCGCGGCCGGCTCGGTCGGGCGCGCCATCGCCTATCTCGACTCGGTGATCGGAGCATCCGACCTGCGCCGTGATCGAACGCGGCTCGGACTCGTCCACGATCGGCTCGGCCAGTTCCGGCGTGTGGCCGGTGATGCCGAAGGAGCGCTCGAGGCCAGGCGACGGGCGGTCGAACTCGTACCGACAGCGCCGTCGCCGGCGCGTGCCGCGGTGGTCGCCGGGCTGGCCCAGGCGCGGATGCTGGACGGCACATTCTCGGAGGCGGAACGTCTCGCCCGCGACGCGATCAGGATCGCTCGGCTGTGTGATCCGCCGGCAGTCGCATGGGAACTCCACGCGACCACCACGCTCGGGGTGTCACTCGGGTGGCGCGCCGATCCGGAGGCGGCAATCACCATGCTCGAAGGAGCACGCGAGACCGCTGACAGGCTGGGCGACCTCGATGAGCTGTTCCGGGTCTTCGCCAACCTGACCACCGTCCTGGATCTCGCGGGCAGGCACGGCGAGGCGGTTGACGTGGCCATGGAGGGCATCGCGGTCGCTCGCTCGGCGGGCATGGAGGCCGTGTACGGCAACTTCCTTCGCGGGAATGCCGCCGACTCCCTGTTCCTGCTGGGTCGCTGGGGGGAGGCGCGGGCGATGAGCACGACCGCCCTCGAATGGCTCCCCGCCGGCGTGAACTTCCTCAACACTCTCGTCGCCCTGGCCACGGTCGAGATCGAGTCCGATGCCGGCGAGACCGCCGGACGGTTGCTGGGTAGCACGATGCTCGAGCTCGAGGCGGTCCGCGACGCGCAGCAGGCGGTACCACTCCATCTGGCGGCTGCCTCGTTCGCGCTGTGGCGTGGCGATGTGGCCGACGCCCGGCGAGCCGTGGAGCGTGGCTGGCAGCTGGTGTCCGGGACCGAGGACTGGATCCTCGCGGCAAGGACGGCTGCGGCCGTGATCGAGGTCGATGCGGCGGCCGCGATGGAGGCCCAGGAACGGCGCGATCTTGCCGGTCTGACCGCGGCGCGTGAGCGGGCACGGACCGTGGTGCGCTCGGCCGAGGCTACCGTGCGAAGGCACGGCGTCGCGTCCAGCCTCGGGTCGCGGCGGCTCGCCGATGCGTGGCTGGCGACAGCTCGCGCGCAGCGTAGTCGCGTCGACGGTCATGACGATCCGGCCGTATGGGCAGCGGTCGCCGAGGCCTGGACCGAGCTGGGGATCCCATACGAGCGTGCGCGTGCCCGGTGGCGCGAGGCCGAGGCGTCGCTGGGTGGCGGCTCGGGGCGGGCCGGCCGACGAGATGCCCGGCCGTCGCTGCTGGAGGCGGTGGATCTCGCGCTTGAGCTTGGCGCCCTGCCGCTCCTGCGGGCGTTGCGTGACCTGGCCGGACGGGCGCTCATCACCCTCCCCGAGGCGGTCGAGACGAGACTGGCCGGCCCGGAGGAATCCAGGCCGCTGGTCGGGGTCATGGCGCCTCTCGATCCTGGCCCTGGCGACGCTGACACCGATGCGGTCCTTGGGTTGACACCTCCGAGGATCGAGTCCGGGCACCGTCCCCCGCGAACGGACTCGTTCGGGTTGAGCGCGCGCGAGCGCGAGGTCCTGGCGCAGATCGCT
>CAYNGM010000315.1:0-3047 GCA_964396565.1 uncultured Anaerolineaceae bacterium
GTCTCGAGGATCTGGCCGATGTTCATCCGGCTCGGGACGCCGAGCGGGTTGAGGATGATGTCCACCGGCGTGCCGTCGGGCAGGAACGGCATGTCCTCGGCGGGCAGGATCTTGGCGATCACGCCCTTGTTGCCGTGCCGCCCAGCCATCTTGTCGCCGACCGAGATCTTGCGCTTCTGGGCGACCGATACACGCACGAGGCGGTTCACGCCGGGCTGCAGGTCATCGTTGAGCTCGCGACGGAACTCGCGGACCTCGACGACCTTGCCGCGCTCGCCGTGAGGCAGCCGCAGCGAGCTGTCCTTCACCTCGCGAGCCTTCTCGCCGAAGATGGCCCGCAGCAGCCGCTCCTCGGCGGTCAGCTCCGTCTCACCCTTGGGCGTGATCTTGCCGACGAGGATGTCACCGGGACGCACCTCGGCGCCGATGTAGACGATGCCCTCCTCGTCGAGGTCCTTGAGGGACTCCTCGCCGACGTTCGGGATGTCGCGGGTGATCTCCTCTGGCCCGAGCTTGGTGTCGCGCGACTCGATCTCGTGCTTCTCGATATGGATGCTGGTGAACAGGTCGTCGCGAACGAGGCGATCGCTGATGACGATGGCGTCCTCGTAGTTGCCGCCCTCCCAGCTCATGAACGCGACGAGTACGTTGCGACCGAGCGCGAGCTCGCCCATCTCGGTCGAGCTCGAGTCGGCGATGGGCTGGCCATCGGCGATCCGCGTGCCGACATCGACGATCGGGCGCTGGTTGATGCAGGTGCCCTGGTTGGAGCGGACGAACTTCTGGAGGCGGTACTCGTCGAGCTCACCGGCGTCGGTCTCGACCGCGATGCGCTCGGCGGTGACGCTGGTCACGACACCGCCCCGGCGGGCGACCAGGACCTGCCCGGAGTCACGCGCGGCACGCTCCTCCATGCCGGTCCCCACGATCGGCGATTCCGGCTCGAGGAGCGGCACGGCCTGACGCTGCATGTTCGAACCCATCAGGGCGCGGTTGGCGTCGTCGTGCTCGAGGAACGGGATGAGCGCGGTCGCCACCGAGACGACCTGCTTGGGCGAGACGTCCATGAACTCGATCTGATTGGGGCGCACTTCGGGGAAGTGCTCACGCCAGCGTGACGGGATGCGCTCGGCGACGAAATGACCGTCCTCATCGAGCGCCGCGTTGGCCTGGGCGACGTAGTGCTCCTCCTCCTCGTCCGCCGCGAGGTAGTCGATCTCGTCGGTCACGACGGGCCGGATCGGGAACGCGTTCGCCTTCTGGCGCTTGAGCTCGGCGATAGCCGCAGCGGTGAACGTCTCACCTGCCTTGAGCACGACCTCGCCACCCTTGGTCGTGACATCGGCTCCGGCCTGGAAGCGGGTCAATCCCGGATCGTCCCAGCCGACCGTGCGCTTGACCTTCCGGTAGGGAGTCTCGATGAAGCCGTAGCTGTTGATCCGGCCGTAGGTCGCGAGCGACCCGATGAGTCCGATGTTGGGGCCCTCCGGGGTCTCGATCGGGCAGATCCGGCCGTAGTGGCTGTGGTGCACGTCGCGGACGTCGAACCCGGCGCGCTCGCGCGACAGCCCACCAGGGCCGAGCGCCGAGAGACGGCGCTTCGAGGTGATCTCGGCCAGCGGGTTGGTCTGGTCCATGAACTGGCTGAGCTGGCTCCCGCCGAAGAACTCCTTCATCGCGGCCACCACCGGCCGGATGTTGATGAGGGCGTTGGGCGTCGCCTTGTCGAGTTCCTGGATGGTCATCCGTTCGCGGACGACACGCTCCATGCGTAGGAGGCCGATCCGGAAGGCGTTCTGGATGAGCTCACCGTTGGCGCGGATGCGCCGATTGCCGAGGTGGTCGATGTCGTCCTTGGGATGGAGTCCGCGGTTGCACTCGATCAGATGGCCGACGATGGCGGCGATGTCCTCACGGGTGATCGTCCGTCCATCGCGTTCGAGCTCAAGACCCATCCGCGCTGCGACGCCGTCGAGCTTCTTGTCGAACTTGTAGCGACCGACGCGGCCGAGGTCATAGCGGCGGAAGTTGAAGAACAGTCTCTCGACGAGCTGCCGGGCGTTCTCACCCGTCGGCGGGTCACCGGGGCGCAGCTTCTTGTAGACCTCGATGAGGGCCTCTGCCTGGGTCCTCGTGATGTCCTTGTCGAGGGTGCTCGCGATGTACGGGTGCTCGGGGTCGATGTCGACCGCTGAGAACAGCGCACTGATCTCGTCGTCCGCCTCGTAGCCGACCGCCCGCAGCAGGGTGGTCGCCGCGATCTTGCGCTTGCGATCGACCTTGACCCACAGCTGGTCCTTGTTGTTGGTCTCGAACTCGAGCCACGCGCCTCGGTTCGGGATGACCTTGGCGCTGAACAGCTGGCGACCAGACGCGGGGTCCTCGACCTCGCTGTAGTAGACGCCCGGCGAGCGGACGAGCTGGCTGACCACTACCCGCTCCGCGCCGTTGATGACGAACGTGCCCTGGTCCGTCATCCAGGGGTAGTCGCCCATGTACACGCGCTGGCGCTGGATCTCACCGGTCTCCGTGATCAGGAGCTCGACGTTCACGTACAGCGGCTTGCTGAAGGTGAGGTCCTTGGTGCGGCACTCCTCCTCGGAGTACTTGGGCGCCCCGAACTCGTACTCGAGGAAGGTCAGCTCCATGACCTTGCCGGTGAAGTCCTTGATCGGGCTGATCTCGTCGAACAGCTCGCGGAGTCCCTTCTCCATGAACCAGCTGAACGAATCCAGCTGGAGTTCGATGAGGTTAGGGATCTCGAACTTCTCGTAGCTGACGCCGTCGACCTTCTTGTCGATACGGGCGTACGAGATGCGACCGGACGGGGTCACGGGGCGAGTCGACGACTCAGCAGACAGCATGAAACACCGCTCCTTGACGGAGGAGGAAGGGAGAAAGGGGGGCCGCGCTCACAGAAGGGGTATGGTACCGCGAATCTCGTCCTTGTCAAACGGTCAGGTGCGTGCCGGAGCGGATCTGGGACTTGCGTCCGGGGATGCCGCCCTCGACGATCATCCACCCCTCGGGGCGCTCCTCCTCGAAAG
>CAYNGM010000316.1:0-3036 GCA_964396565.1 uncultured Anaerolineaceae bacterium
CGGTGGTGGCGATCCGGACGACAACGGCCAGGACATCACCACGCGTCTCGGGAAGATCCTGCGCATCGATGTCGATGCCACGGACGCACCTGGTGGCCAGTACGGCTTCCCGCCGTCCAACCCGTATGTCGGCAAGGACGGTGACGACGCAGTGTTCGCCATCGGGCTGCGCAATCCGTGGCGTATCTCGTTCGACCGCTCGACAGACGACCTGTGGATCGCCGACGTCGGGCAGAACGAGTACGAGGAGGTCGATCGCGACGTCGCACCGCCGACCGGTGCTCGCAACTACGGCTGGAACGTGATGGAGGGTGCGCATTGCTACGCCTCCCCCTCATGTGACACGACCGGGCTCGTCCAGCCGGTCGTGGAGTACACGCACAGTGGCGGGAACTGCTCGATCACCGGCGGCTACGTCTACCGCGGGTCGACCCAGCGCGACCTCCAGGGGCTGTATGTCTTCGGCGACTACTGCAGCGGCCGGATCTGGACCACCCCGGCGACGGGCACGACGATCACCGAACGGCGTGACACGAACCTGCTGATCACCTCGTTCGGCGAGAGCGAAGGCGGCGAGCTCTATGTCGCGGCCCGCTCGGGCACGCTCTACCGGGTCGTGGCCCCCGAGTTCGGCGACATCGCGACGAGCCCGTTCATCGACGACATCCACTGGCTGTTCTACGAGGGCCTCACGGTCGGATGCACGGCGTCGACCTATTGCCCGACAGCCAACGTGACCCGTGAGCAGATGGCGATCTTCCTCGATCGCGCGCTTGACCTGTCATCGACGGCGGAGGACTTCTTCACGGACGACGAGGGGCTGAGCGGCGAGGGGGCCATCAACCGCCTGGCCGCCGCCGGCATAACGGCCGGATGTGCGGACGATCGATTCTGTCCGACGGCCGCCGTGTCACGCGGTCAGATGGCATCCTTCCTGGCGCGTGCATTCGCCCTGCCGGCCACGACGACTGACTACTTCACCGACGACAACGGCACGACCCACGAGATAGATATCAACCGCCTGCGCGCGGCCAACCTGACGTCAGGCTGCGCACCCAGCGCCTACTGTCCGGACGCCACCGTCACCCGCGGCCAGATGGCCGCCTTCCTGCATCGCGCCCTGGAGTAGGGGCGGTGATTGCGAGACTCCACGAGCGAGGACGCCGCCTTGCCCTCTCCGTCATCGGTGCTGTCCTGATCGCCTCGGGACTCGGGCCGATCCGCGCCATGCCGGTCGCCGCGGCGACCACGTCGGATCGGATGCCGCAGATCGGCGTGGAAGCCAACGGCCACCTACACCTCGTCTTCGTCCGGACGGCGGGACCGAAGCCCGGCCTGTATTACGTCACCGATGCATCCGGTTCGTGGGCCGCGACGAGGCTCACGGATTCTGCTGGCGCTGGTCAGCCACGGATTCTCGTCGCCGGTAACGCCAAGGTCCACGTCTTCTGGAGGCGCAGCGCGACGAACGAGGCGGATCCCGGCCTCTTCCACGCGTCGAATGAGACCGGGTCGTGGGTGAAGTCGAAGATCGTCGCGACACCGGACGGATCCGAGATCCTGTCCGGATACGCGGTCGCCCTTGGACCCGATGGGCGCCCACATCTGTTCTTCGACCAGGCCCAGGGCAGTGCGGCCATCGAGCACTACCTGATCAACAAGAGCGGGTCCACGTTCACAGCACAGGCAGCACCGACTGTGGACGTCGGTGGTCAGCCGGACCTCGCGATCGACTCGAACGGCAAGGCCTGGCTGACGTATGTGACTCCTGGCCAGACCTCGTCGAGCGATGACCTGTGGATCTCGACGAACAAGACGGGCGCATGGGCGCCGACCAAGCTGACGAACGCAACGCGCCCGAAGGATCCGGACGTCGTGGTCGGGCCGAACGGCAAGGTCTTCGTGGCCTTCGCGGAGGCGTACTACACCGCCGATGGCGTCCGCGTGTACTCGAATCGGACCGGGTCGTGGACGGACGTCGAGGCCTCGACCTCGTACCTATCAGGCCCGGACCTCGCCGTTCGAGCCAACGGCGACATCGTCGTCGTCGGCTGGAAGCCGAATCCGTATAGCGACATCACCTATGCCGTCGTAAAGACGAACTCCAAGACCGAAGACGTGATCGCGGGCGGTCAGAACCAGGACAAGGACGACCCGACCCTGGCACTCGATCCCGACGAGGCGTCGCACGTCGCGTTCTCCGCCAATCTCGGGAGCGGGTACGAGCTCCGGTACCTCGCGAACGTCGGCGGCACCTGGGACACCGTGATCGATGCCTCGACGCTGCTCGACACCGCCGGCACGTTCAAGGCCGATATCGATTGGCTGGTCGCCGAGGCGATCACGGCCGGCTGCTCACGGAACTTCTACTGCCCGAGCGACCCGGTGACCCGCGAGCAGATGGCGATCTTCCTCGATCGCGCCCTGAAGCTCCCGGCGACGACGACCGACTACTTCAGTGACGACACCGGGCGGACCGGCGAAGCGGCCATCAACCGGGTCGCCGCGGCGGGCATCACGAGCGGCTGCGCCACTGGCAAGTACTGCCCCGGTGACAAGGTCACGAGGGGTGCTATGGCGAGCTTCCTGGCGCGTGCCTTCGCCCTTCCGTACACCGCGACGGACTACTTCATCGACGACAACGGCACGACCCACGAGGCCAACATCAACCGGGTCAAGGTCGCCGGCATCACGAGTGGTTGCACCCCGACCACGTACTGCCCGGACGCCACGGTCACTCGGGGCCAGATGGCCGCCTTCCTGCATCGCGCCCTGGGGGACTAGCAGTCCTAGGCTGATTCCCACGGCACCCAACGGGCGGGTGACGACGACCGTCTACGACGATGCCGGGCGGATCGCGACGGTCATCGACAACGACGTGACGACCCCAGCCCTCGCCACCGACGATGTGACGACGAGCTACTTCTACGACGAATTCGGCCGCCAGGCGGCGGTCCGCAGCTCGTCGAAGGACGCCGGCACCCAGACGGTCAGTCGGTCGATCTTCGACGACGCCGGCCGGGTGACGAGCGAGAT
>CAYNGM010000317.1:0-3032 GCA_964396565.1 uncultured Anaerolineaceae bacterium
TCATCTCGAACCTGCTGACCGCGGTCCTCAAGGCGGCCGACGAAGCCGGACAGCCGATCGCCGCCGTCCAGCGCGGCGACGATGGGGCGGTCGTCGCCGACCCGCGAGTGACTCGCGTGAGCGACAACGGGGCAGTCGCAGTCCACCTTGATGACGACGTCCGTCTCGCCGCCGGAACGTCGTGGCTGTGGGTGTCGAACTCGATGGATTCAGCCGTCGATGTCCTGTTCGTCGACGAAGCCGGCCAGATGTCGCTCGCCAACGTCCTGTCGATGGCGTCGGCCACGAAGAGCATCGTCCTGCTCGGCGATCCGCAGCAACTCGACCAGCCGCTCAAGGGATCACACCCACCGGGCGCGGAACGCTCGACGCTGGCGCACATGCTCGGCGGACACGCCACCATCCCGGCTGATCGCGGCCTGTTCCTGCCGACGACCTGGCGCCTCCACCCGGACCTGTGCCGGTTCACGTCAGAGGCGTTCTACGAATCCCGCCTGGTGTCGGAGGCCCATCTGGTCGGTCAGCGCCTTGAGTCCCACGACGGGCGGGTGGACGGGACCGGGCCGCGCATCCTGGCGGTCCTGACGACAGGCTCCGACGATGACAACGCCGATGAGGCACGCGCCGTCGCTGACCTGGTGCGCAGTCTGGTGGAGCGTGACTCCTCCTGGACCGACCACGAGGGGCTGACTGCGCCCATCGGTTGGGATGACGTGCTGATCGTGGCGCCCTACAACGCCCAGGTGGCCGAGATCAGTCGCCTCATCCCCGACGGGCGAGTCGGCACGGTCGACAAGTTCCAGGGCCAGGAGGCGCCGATCTCCGTCTACTCGATGACCACGTCGTCGCCGGAGCTCGCTCCCCGCGGGATGGACTTCCTGTACAGCCGCAACCGGCTGAACGTCGCGACGTCTCGAGCTCGATGCGTGGCCGTCGTCGTGATGTCGCCGGACCTGCTGCGAGTCCGCGCCCGCACACCGCGGCAGATGCGTCTCGCCAATGCCCTCTGTCGATTCGCCGAATCCGCAGTCGCTGCGCAGCCGGCGCCCGCGGTGTCGCCGCCATCACCCGTGGGAACGGCAAGGGACTCCGAACCCCGCCAGGCAACCACGATCGAGGTACTGACCCTCGGGCTCGACTGACCACCCACGCGCGGTCCCGACGACCCCACCCTGCGTCCGACCACGGTCCCCACCTATCATCGCGGCATGACCACCGCTGCCCTCGCCCTGCCAATCCCCGAACTCGATCGACTGCGTCGCCGCACCGTCTGGAGCCTCGTCATCGGCGTGGCGCTCGGCAGTACCGGCCACATCGCCGCATCCACGGTGGCGACCCTCGTCGCCAAGGAGATCTCCGGATCCACGGCCTGGAGCGGTGCGCCGGTGGCGACCGTGGTCCTGGGCGCGGCCCTCGGGTCGTTCGCCATCGCCGCGATCATGGTCCGTCACGGGAGGCGCCTGGGTCTCGCCTTCGGATACGCCGTTGGCCTGCTTGGCGCCTTCCTCGCTGCGGCAGCGATCCTCGCCATGTCCATGCCGTTGCTGCTGGTCGGGACGACGATGATCGGGTTCGGCAACAGCTCCAACCAGTTGTCGCGCTACGTGGCGGCGGACCTGTACCCCGTTGCTCGACGTGCGTCGGCGATCGGGATCGTGGTCTGGGGCGCGACCGTCGGTGCGATCGTCGGGCCCAACCTGGTGGCTCCCGCAGCGGAATGGGTCTCGTCTTTCGGGCTGCCGGATCTGACCGGGGCCTACCTGGTCCCGGTGGTCTTCGTCGGGGCAGCGATGCTGCTCACCATGACCGCCTTGCGGCCGGATCCGTACGCACTTGCCGATGTGTCTGCCCTCCATACGGGTACTCCCGAGCGGTCCATGGAAGCCTCGCTGAGGTCGGTCCTGCGCCGCCCGCATGTGCCGGTCGCGATCGCTGCGCTCCTGACGGTGCAGATCGTGATGACCCTGGTCATGACCATGACCCCCCTGCACATGGCCGACCACTCGCATGGCCTGGGCACCATCGGCCTGGTGATGAGCGCCCACACCTTCGGGATGTTCGGACTGGCACCCATCTCCGGCCGCCTGACCGATCGCTTCGGGAGCGTGGCCATCATCCTCGCTGGTCTGGCGGTCGTGGCCGGCGCGTCCGTACTTGCCGCGGTCGCCCCGCCCGATGGCGGCCCGCTGCTGTTCCTCGCCCTGTTCCTCCTGGGCTACGGCTGGAACCTTGGCTACGTGGCGGGCTCGACACTCCTGACCCGCGACCTGTCGCTTGCCGAGCGGACACGCCTGCAGGGCCTCACCGATGGACTCATCTGGAGCTCGGCGGCTGTCGCCAGCATCAGCTCCGGGGTGGTCGTGGCCGCAGCCGGCTATGCGACCCTCGGGCTGCTCGGCGCGGCCATCGTCATCGTCCCGGCCTGGCTCGTCATCGCCCGACGGCGCACGATCAGTCCGGTCCGATCTCCCGGCTGATCCAGGCCGCGAGGACCGCTGCACAATCGCGGACCTCGTCGAGCGGCACGTACTCGTCGGCACTGTGGGCGACCCTGACGTCGCCCGGCCCGAAGATCACACAGGGGGTCGCGCCCACATCCACGAACAGCCGCATGTCGGCGCCGTACGGGACGCCGATCCGATCCGGGCTTCGGCCGATCGCCCGCTCGCACGCTGCGCTCAGGCTGCGAACCAGCTCGTGGTCGTCTGGGACCCGGGCAGAGCCGAACCGTCCACCGGTGATCTCGACGTCTGCCGGGTGCTCACGCAGGAACGGGTCGTCCGCGCATGCGTTCGCGATGCATGCCCGCAACTCCGCCTCTGCCTCGGATGGACGTTGGCCGAGACGAACCCCGTAGCGTCCCTCCGCCACCACCCGGTCGAGCACGGTCGACGCCCACTCTCCGCCACTCACGATGCCGACGATGGTCGGATAGGGCAGGCCCAAAGCTGTCATCAGGGAGTCGGTCTCGGCCTCGTTGCGACGTCGCTCATCGGCCTCGAGAGCGCGGAGAAGCAACGCCAGGTTGTCGA
>CAYNGM010000318.1:0-3023 GCA_964396565.1 uncultured Anaerolineaceae bacterium
GCCCGCGACCCGGATTTCGACGCGCCTTTCCCGGACAGCCGCCACAGTGGCAGCCCTCACCGTCTATGACATGGTCAAGGGCGTCGAGCGCGGCGTGGAGATCGGGGTCGTCCGGCTCGTCCACAAGAGTGGTGGCAAGAGTGGGACGTGGGAGCGGTCGATCGACACCGATGAGTCGGGTCGATCGAGTCGGCGTCCAGGCGCTCGGCCAGGGGCACGTGTGGCAGGGCGGATCGGGAAACCGCGCTCGAGTCGATCGTCGGCGGGACCGTCCGGGGGCTCGTCGGGTTCGTCCGGCGCGTCCGGTTCAGCCGGTTCATCCCGTTCGCCACGCCGCAAGTCCCCCGGTGGTGGATCCCACGGCTGATGCGGCGAGCCGTCGTGGTCACGATCAGTGACGGTGTAGCCGCCGGCGTCCGCGAGGATGGCTCGGGCGACGCCGTCGAGGCGCGTCTGGTCGATCTCGGGTTCGATGTCGAGCGGGCCGTCGTGGCCGATGAGCTGACCGCCATCGAGCATGTCATCGTCGAGGCTGCCTGGGATCATGTGCTGGTGGTGACCACCGGCGGCACCGGCCTCACGCCGCGGGATGTGACACCGCAGGCGACGCTGTCGTTGATCGACTACGAGGTACCGGGTCTGGCCGAGGCGATGCGCGCGGCTGGTCGGGCGGTGACGCCACTCGCGGACCTGTCACGGGCGGTCGTCGGGGTGCGTGATCGGACGCTGATCATCAACCTGCCAGGCAGCCCGAAGGGCGCCATCGAATCGCTGTCCGCCATCGAATCGACGCTCGACCACGCCCTGGAGACGCTGGGCGGCCCATATGACCACGGCACGGGAGATGCATCGTGACCCTCTTCGGCCCGTTCGAGCATGTGCCCGCCTACCCGCTTGCCATCCCGATCTTCTGGGGCGCCTTCACGCTCTTCGCCATCGTCATCGCCCGTCGTCTGCGGGTGTTCACGGCGGTCCAGGCCGCTGACGTCCCGCTCGCGCTCGGTCGACGGGCGTACGGGCTGATCCGCTACGCCCTGCTCCAGTCGAAGATGTTCCGCTGGACGCGCGCCGGGGCGATCCACTACGTCGTCTTTCTGGGCAGCACGATCCTGCTCATCGGGAACATCAACATCGTCCTGGGCGGGGTCCCCCAGGCGATCGTGGGGTGGCCGCTCGACGGGGTGTTCTGGACGATCGCCGTCCTGCTCCAGAACCTGATCGCGGTCGGCGTTCTGGGTGCGGTGACGTACATGTTCTATCGGCGTCTGGTCCTGCGCCCGAGCCGGATGACCCTGGACCGGGCCGGGCTCGGCGTCCTGGCCATGATCACCCTCGTCGTCTCGACCGAGTTCTTCGCGCTGGCCTTCGAGGCGGCCGCGTACGGCGACGTGCCGGGCGCCGTCGTCACCAATGCCCTGGCGGTCCCGCTGCGGAACCTTGGCGCGAGCGTCAACGAGACGTTGTTCGTCGCGTTCTGGTGGGCGCACATCGTCGTGCTCGTGTCGTTCCTGCTGTACATCCCGACCAACAAGCACTTCCACGTATACACCTCCTTCGTGAACGTGTGGTTCCGCAAGCTGGCCCCGCGTGGCGAGCTGCCCAGACTCGACCTCGAGGCGGAGGACGCGACGTTCGGACTGCGCACGCTTCAGGATCTTGGCTGGAAGGACGTCCTGGACGGGTTCACATGCACGCAGTGCGGTCGCTGCCAGGAGGCATGCCCGGCGTGGAACACCGGCAAGGTCCTCAATCCCAAGTACTTCATCATGGGTATCCGCTCGATGTCGGAGGCGGCAGAGCAGACCATCGATCTCATCCCGAACTCGCCGATCGTCCGCGAGACGTACGGCCTCGATGACACCACGCTTGCGCCGGCGATGATGACCAAGCCGATCGTCGACACGGCCATCCCCTACGAGGCCGTGTGGGACTGCGTCACCTGCGGAGCGTGTGTCGAGGCATGTCCGGTCCTGATCGAGCACGTCGACAAGATCGTGGGCCTGCGGCGGAACCTCGTGCTGGAGGATTCGCGGTTCCCGCAGGAGCTGACATCGGCGTTCCGGGCGATGGAGGGTCAGGGCAATCCGTGGGGCCAGCCGGCTTCGACGCGGCTTGATTGGGCGAAGCCACTGTCGTTCGAGGTGCGGACCGCGGCGTCCGTCGCAGCGGCTGGTGAACTGGACTCGCTGGAGGTCCTCTACTGGGTGGGCTGCGCCGCGGCGTTCGATCCACGCAACCAGAAGGTGGCGCGCGCGGTGGCGACCTGTCTGCATGCCGCCGGGGTCTCCTTCGCCGTCCTGGGTCAGGAGGAGTCGTGCACCGGCGACCCGGCACGACGGATGGGCAACGACTACGTCTTCCAGATGCTGGCGATGGGCGCGATCGACACCCTGGATCGCTACGGGATGGGCGAGCGGACGATCGTCACCGCCTGTCCGCACTGCTTCAACACGATCGGCAACGAGTACGGCCAGCTGGGGGGTTCGTACCGGATCGTCCATCACAGCCAGTTCCTGTCGGAGCTCGTCTCGTCCGGTCGTCTGGCGACGGTCCCCGAGGATGCCGAGTCGTCGACCGGTGACCATCGACCGGGCAGCGTCACCGTCCACGACTCGTGCTACCTGGCGCGCTACAACGGGATCGTGTCAGCACCACGTTCCGTGCTGGGCGCCGCTGGTGTGGACATCGTGGAGATGGAGCGGTCCGGCAAGCAGACGTTCTGCTGTGGAGCGGGCGGTGGTCGGATGTGGATGGAGGAGACGAGCGGGACGCGGATCAACGCCGAGCGGACCCGCCAGGTGCTGGAGACGGGCGCGACCACCGTGGCCACGGCCTGTCCGTACTGCATGGTCATGATGTCCGACGGGCTCACGGCGGCCGCCCAGGGTGGCGCCCCGAACGTCCAGGCGCTGGACATCAGCGAGGTCCTCGCGGCCCGGCTCGCGAACGCGCCCGAAGATCGCCGCCTGCCCGTCGTGTAGACGCACGCAGGCTGCTCGCTCACCGGGAGGGTGAACCGACCG
>CAYNGM010000319.1:0-3009 GCA_964396565.1 uncultured Anaerolineaceae bacterium
CTCAGTGAGCGACCGCCGCGCCCAGCGCGGCGGTCGCTCCTTATCGAGTCGCTCTCGATCAGAGCGGCTTGCGGTTCGACTGATAGACGCCGGTCGGCGGCCGGAAGCCGACCCCGAAGCGGTTCCAGCCGTTGATGGCGATGATCGCCAGGGTCAGCGCGACCTGCTCCGTCTCATCGAACAGCGAGGCCATCCACTCGTAGTCCTCGGCGGGTGCACCGGTCTGTGGCAGGAGCGTAAGCGACTCCGTCCAGGCCAGGGCCGCCCGCTCGCGAGCCGTGAAGCCGGCCGCCTCGCGCCACACGGCGACCAGATTCAGTCGCTCCGGGTCCTCGCCCATCGCTATCGCGTCCTTGAAGTGCATGTCCGTGCAGTAGGCGCAGCCGTTGAGCTGCGACGCACGCAGCTTGACCAGTTCACGCAGGAACGGCTCGATGGTGCTCTCGTCGACGACCCGCTCCAGGCCGCTCATGGCCCGGATCGCCTCCGGGAGTACCTTGCCGTAGGCGAGACGTTGCGGTTCGACCTCGGCCGCCTCGTGATGGATCGTCTGTGTCTCGGTGGTCATGCTGCACCTCCTGGGTATCCGGTGAACTCCTCGGTCCGGACGTCGTCCTCGTCGATCCCCATGTCGGCAAGGATGCGCCTCATCGCCTCCACCATGCCGGCCGGTCCCGCGGCGTAGAAGATCGCGTCGTGCAGGTCGCCGATATACCGGCGCAGCATGTCGGCATCGACGTGTCCGCGTTCGCCATCCCAGCCGTCCTCGGTCGTCGGTGCGGTCATGACCGGGACGAACGTGAAGTCGGGGTGCGCGTCGGCGAGCACCCGGAGTTCGTCTGCGAACGGCGCATCGACCGGTCGCCGATTGGCATGGACGAGCACGACCGGGTAGGGGAGTGGTCCCCCGTGGAGCGTCTCGGTCAGGATGCTCCGGAACGGGGTGATCCCGATCCCGCCGGCGAGGAGCACCGCGGGCCGTTTGGCATGGTGCAGTCGGAAGTCCCCGAAAGGCCCCTCGAGGCGCATCGTCGTGCCCAGCGGGATCCGCTGGAGGACACGCTTGAACGCCGTGTCGCGCAGCCGGGTCGTGATCTGGATGATCCCCTCTGACGGTGCGCTCGAGATCGAGAAGCCGCGCGTGTCGCCCTCGGCATCGGTCTCGGGTGGCTCGTGCAGGGTGATATCGATGAACTGGCCGGCCCGGTAGTCCCAGTCGGCCGGCTTCTCCCAGCGGAAGCTCATGGTCCGCTCGGCGACCATCTCGCGATCGACAAGCGGGGCCTCGAAGACGGGCCACGCCGCGACCGCTGTCGCCGTTTCACCTGTGGTCATGACCCTACCCGGCGTCCTTCCCCGCCGTACGCCAGTAGTCGTTGGCCGCGGCGATGGTCGCGAACTCGATGGCGACGACATGAGCGGCGGCGGTCAGTGAGTCGGCGTTCTCGGCATAGGCCGGGCGCAGACGCTGGCGTACATCGCCATCGGGCTGGATGGCCTTGATGGTGAGCCGCGCGAGCTTGATAGCGAGGGCGCGCCCCTCGTCGGGTCCGGCGGTGATCAGCGAATCACCGGGGACTAGTTCGTTCGACATGGGATGTCGACTCCTTTCCTGGGCGGTCATCCGGACCGCCATCGGTCGCATCAATCGATGCGGACCACTTCGTGTCGCAACATGCCGGGTCGCTCGACGATGCGACGCCCGGCCGATGTACCACTCCGTGCCCGAAGCTCCTGGACGACCGAGATCGCCGACGAGGCCACGAACAGCAGCAGGGCCACGACGTCCAGAACACCGCCCAGCTGCCACAGTTCGCGCGATCCGGCCAGGTCGCCGCCGAAGACACGCATCACGAGGCCGAGGTGGAGCAGGCCCAGATGGACGTAGAACCGTGATCGGTATGGAAGCGGAACGCGCAGGACGGCGGGCACGATGACCGGGGCGTGGCCGAAGACCATCGACATCACGAACCCGAGGAAGATCGCGTGGAGCATCGCGTCGTAGGCGGCACCGGCGCTCACCCCGAAGACGATCCACAGGATCCCCGCCAGCCCCAGCCAGGCATAGCCGATGAGCAGACAGATGGCGATATAGCGGGTCACGCCCCCCATCCGCACTGTCCGTCTCGCCAGGTCGTGACTGGCCAGCCAGGCGGCAAGGGCAAGCAGGCCGACGCCGGCGATCCGCCAGCCGACGTCGGGCAGGACGAGCGAGATGACCACCCCACCCGCGATGAGCGCGACCGCTCCCACGAAGGTGCGTGATGCGCGCCGCGAAAGCCGACCCAGTCTCGACAGCTCCAGACGTTCACCGGCGATGATCAGCACCAGGAAGGTGGCCAGCCACGGGACGATCTCCGATACGGGACGACCCAGCAGCCAGAGCAGGGCGGCGACCGGCCAGGCCACCGATGCGACGGCCTGGGTGCGGATGTGCAGGGCGACCTCGATCCGGTCGAATGCGACGTACATCGCCACGAAGACGAGACCGCCTCCCAGGATCAGCAGACCCGCGAGGACCGGTGGTGCACCGATCACCAGGGCGACGGCCCCGAGTCCGGACCCGAGTGGCGCGAGGAAGGCCCACGGTGCACGAAGAGCGACCGCCCGCTCCAGGGCGATCATCGTGCCCAGGAACCCGAGGGTCATCAGCAGACCGTGGGCGGCCGCGAGATGGACCGCGCCACCCGGCATCGCGACACCCAGCAGGACCAGCGCCCCGGTCAGGCCCGCGAGGAGCGACAGGGCGCCGAGCGCCAGGAGGGCGAGGCTGCGTCGGTCGATCATCCCCACCATCCGAGCTGCCCCTTGGCGAGGTCGGTCATCCGCCCCGGTGACCAGAGTGGCTCGTAAGTCACGTCGATCTCGACGTCGAGGACGCCATCGAGACCGAGCAGCGCCCAGCGGATGGCGTCGGAGAGATATGGCCCCAACGGACAGGCGGGCGTAGTGGTCGTGATGAGCACGTGTGCTCGACCGTCCACGACCTCGGCGTCGTAGACGAGACCG
>CAYNGM010000320.1:0-3009 GCA_964396565.1 uncultured Anaerolineaceae bacterium
AGCGGCTCATGCGTGTCCCGGAGTGTGGCGGCCGAGCCGCGCGCTGTCAACGCGCTGCGCCACGCCCAGGCTGTCAGACGACACGCCCGGGGCGCCGTGCTGCAGTGCGTCCAGTCGCGCGACTACTCGAATGAGTCGAGCAGCGCCTCCGCCTGGAACAGGTTGACCCCCGAGTCGATGAGGTCGAGCAGCGCCTGCATCTTGGCCTCCTCCTCGACCTGCTCCTCGATGAACCACTGCAGGAACTGGAGACCGCGATGGTCGTGCGCCGCGGAGGCGACTGCGGCCATGTGCTCGAACTGGACGGTAACGTCGCGCTCCGACTTGAGCGCCCGCTTGCAGGCGGCCGCCGCCGACTCGTACTTGGTGCTCGAGGCCTTCAGCGCCGGCAGGTCGAAGTCGATGGCGTTATCGGTCAGGAACTCCATGATCTTGGCCGCGTGCTGTGCCTCCTCGACCGACTGGGCGCGGAACAGCCCTCCCCAGCGCTTGAGGCTCTGGCGCTCGAAGTACAGCGCGATCCCAAGGTAGGTCTGGTGGGCCGTCAGCTCATGGCCGATCTGGGCGATCAGGAGCTTGCGCAGTTCGCTGTCGATCATCGGTCTCTCCGTAGTGCTTGGTGCTCGGCGGTGTCCGGGTTCGTCCACCGCCCATGGTA
Source organism: uncultured Anaerolineaceae bacterium (assembly GCA_964396565.1). Lineage (GTDB taxonomy): Bacteria > Chloroflexota > Limnocylindria > Limnocylindrales > CSP1-4 > SPCO01. The sequence continues at coordinate 659 of CAYNGM010000320.1, forward strand.
GGATGTCCGCCGCCGTGGCGACGGAGAGGTCGCATAGAGGTCTAGTGCAGCGGTTTGCTAAACCGCCAAGTGGGGTAACCTGCTTCGAGGGTTCGAATCCCTCCCTCTCCGCCAGGCCTCTCGGGATCGCCGCGACGATGCGCCCGTAGCTCAGTGGATAGAGCGTTAGGTTGCGGACCTAAAGGTCGTGAGTTCGAGTCTCGCCGGGCGCGCCATAGCAACTCGATGACGGGTGCATCATGGCCAGTGCGCCGGATATCGTGACGGTCGAGACATGAACACCACACAGGCGGATCGGGTCCCGGTCGCGTTCCTTGGGTTGGGGACGATGGGTGCCGCGATGGCCGCCAATCTCGCCCGTGCCGGCCACCAGGTCACCGCCTGGAACCGGACGGTCGGACGCGACCACGGACTCGAGGACCTCGGAGTCATCATCGCGGACACCCCGGCGGCCGCGGCGGCCCAGGTTGACCACGTGGTCATGTGCGTCTCGGACACGCCCGATGTCGAGGAGATCCTGTTCGGTACCGGGGGCGTCGTCGAGGGCGCCCGCCCGGGCTCGCTCGTCATCGACTGCTCGACGATCGCCCCGTCCGGCGCGTGGGGCTTCGCTGCACGTCTCCGTGAGCGTGGCCTGGCGATGATCGATGCGCCGGTCTCTGGCGGCAGCGAGGGCGCGCGCAACGCGACCCTGACCATCTTCGTCGGGGGCGCGCCCGGGGACGTCGAGCGAGCCAGGCCGATCCTCGAGGTCCTCGGTCGGACCATCACCCACGTCGGCCCGATCGGCGCCGGACAGGCGGTCAAGGCGGTGAACCAGGTCATCCTGGCCGGCGCCTACCTTGGCGTGGCCGAGGGCATCGTGCTGGCCATCAAGGCCGGACTCGATGTCGAGCAGGTCGTCGACGCCCTGGGAGGTGGCGCCGCGCAGAGCTGGGTGCTGGCGAACCGGTCCGGGCGCATGATCGACAACGACTATCCGCTCGGCTTCAAGGTCGCCCTGCATCGCAAGGACCTCGGGATCGCCCTGGAGCTCGCGGCCCAACTCGGCGCGGTCCTGCCGGTGAGCGCGATCGCTGCACAGCTCGAGTCGGGGCTCATCGCCAACGGTCATGCCGACGAGGACATGTCAGCCCTCGCCAGGTCCATCCGTGGGCTGTCCGGTCTGGAGGACTAGCTGTAGTCCAACTGGTCGAACTGCGACTGAGGATCAGTCCAGGCCGACAAGGAGCATCGGGTCACCAAGCTTGCCGTCGTAGCGTGGACGGAAGCGGGCGACGTTGTACATCGCCGGGACATCCACCTTGCGTGGCCCGAGGGCCGCGTCGGGCAACTGCGCGTGGGCGTACTTCCCGTCCTGGATGGCCAGCATCCGACCGGTGACGCCGTCGGCGATGAGGTCCATGGCGATGTTCGCGAAGGTCGTGGCGACCATCGAGTCGATCGAGTCCGGCTCGCCCGAGCGCAGGTCGTAGGTCAACTCCGAGGCGAGCGTCCCGATCCCCGTCCGCAGCCGCAGCTCCTCGGCCAGTGCCTCACCGACGTTCGCCTTGTGACGATGACCGAAGGCGTCGGCTTCGCCGACGTCGGACATCGTCGCACCCTTCCAGATCGCCCCCTCGGCGGTGATCACGAAGGCGTAGCGGCTCGGGTTGTTGCGGTGGTCGTCGGCCAGGATGGACGCCAGGGCATCCAGATCGTATGGCGCCTCCGGGATCACGCACCGCCCCGAGGTCACGTAGGCCGTGTACAGCGCGGAGAACCCGGCATCCCGTCCGAAGATCCGGAACACGCCGATGCGCTCGTGTGACCCAAGCGTCGTGCGCTGACGATTGATCGCCTCCTTCGCTCGGGTGATCGCGGTCGAGAAGCCGATGCAGTACTCCGTTCCGGGGACGTCGTTGTCCATCGTCTTGGGGATCGCCATCAGGGCGACACCCTGGTCGGCGAGGACCTGCGAGTAGGACAGTGTGTCGTCGCCGCCGATGGTCACGAGGATGTCCACGCCGAGCGCATCGAGATGATCGAGCACGACCGGAGTCAGGTCGAACAGGCCCTCGGCGATCTCGAGCCGGGCACGGTCCGCCTGTGGCAGCCAAGGCGGCAGAGCGGCCGCCCTGGTGCGGCACGGATTCGTCCGTGACGTGTGCAGGATCGTGCCGCCGGTCCGATCGATCGTCCGCGTGTTGGCGCGGTCGAGTGGCAGCAGATAGCCAGAGCCGCCGCCGTCGGGGAGCTCCGGCTGCACGTGGGTCAGGCCCTCCCAGCCGCGGCGCAGACCCAGGACGTCATAGCCTGCGTCGGTGGCTCGATAGACGACGGACTTGATGACGGCGTTGAGCCCCGGGACG
>CAYNGM010000321.1:0-3002 GCA_964396565.1 uncultured Anaerolineaceae bacterium
TCCAGGTCTCCGGCGGATCGCCGAACTGGAGCCCGGCCGCGAACAGCATCGTTCCCATGGCACCGTCGGCAAGGATCGGCCCGCCCTCGTCGAGGAGAGCGCGAAACTTCGCGCTCGCGCGACCGCCATCGACCGCCAGCCGCGCCGACCGATCCGGGAAGGCACGCGCGTCTACCTCGGGGGCTACCGGTCCCGGCCCGACCGGGACACCGACTCCGGACGCGCCCGGTCCCTCGTCCGGTGTCGAGCGGCGACCGGCGCCGCGTCTACGGGGTACTTCCATGACGGCATGATACCGGGCATGTCCGCCGTGACCGTCGTCGAGGGATTCATCCTCGGGTTCTCCATCGCGGCCGCCGTCGGACCGATCAGTCTGCTCGTGATCCGGCGGACGCTGGCCGAGGGTCGGATCATCGGCATGGTCTCCGGGCTGGGGGTCGCAACAGCGGATGGACTCTATGGCGCGGTCGCAGCCTTCGGCCTGACCGCGATCACGGATGTCCTCGTGGCCTGGCGGCAGGCACTCGCGCTGGTTGGCGGCGCGTTCCTGCTATGGGTGGCCTGGAGGACGCTCAGGTCCCTGCCGGCCCCGGACCCATCGACCGCCCCGACCGGGGACGAGGCACGGTCGCGCGGCCTGGCGGGTGCCTACCTCTCGACGCTCGCGCTGACCCTCACCAACCCGATGACCATCGTTTCGTTCGCGGCCCTGTTCGTCGGTCTTGGTGTCACGGGTGACGACGCCGTCTCGGCCGCGGCCCTGACCCTTGGCGTGTTCGCTGGCTCGGTCACGTGGTGGGTCGTCCTGACCTCGCTGGTCGCCCGCCTCCGCTCACGGATCACGGCGCGCGGCCTGCGCTGGGTCAACATCGTGGCCGGGCGGGCCATCGGCACGTTCGCGGTCGTCGCCATCGCCGTAGCGCTGCCGTCATGACCACCAGTCGACGACGGCCGACTGGTCGGGGAGGCGGGACTCGAACCCGCGATCTCGTGCTCCCAAAGCACGTGCGTTAGCCGACTACGCTACTCCCCGTTCGACGCATCGTACCCGACGGGCCGTTCGTGCCCATGCGCGTCACGCACCTCGATGGCGGTCCGTCAAAGGGACAGACGCCGGGCGGTCAGGCAGGCTGATCGATCGCCCGGCGTCCCCATGTCGCATTCCGGGATAGACTCCCGCGGAACGCACCCGCACCCAGCGGCCGATGGCAAGGGGGCCCAGACGAACCCGACCCGCTCGAGGACCACCGCCCGCGTGCATGCTCGCCGGATCCGGCCCGACACCGGATATCTCGACCGTCGCCGCCTCGCCGCCGCCGGGCTGTCGGCGATCCTGCCGGGGCTGGGCCAGTTGTTCAACGGCCGTCGCCAGCTCGGTCTTGTCCTGCTGATCCCCTCGCTCATCCTGCTGGGTATCGCGGTCCTCCTGTTCATCAGCCAATCGCCGACGCGTCTGGTGGCGTGGCTCGCCACGCCGAGCGTGCTTGGGACGATCCTGACCCTCAATCTCGTGCTTCTCGCGTGGCGTCTGTTCGCCGTCGGGCAGGCCTTCCTGGACACCCGCTGGCAGGGCACGACAGGACGTCTCGGGATCATCGGCCTGGTGGTGATCATGCTTCTCGTGGCGGTCCCGCACGCCATGGCCTATCGCTACGGCACGGCACTGCGCGACACCTTCTCCAAGGTCTTCTCGGCTGCGCTGGTCGCAGACGACGACGGCGACACGGTCGGGCCGGCCGGCAGCGAGCGCATCAACGTCCTGCTCATCGGCGTGGACAAGTTGCCGTGGCGGACCGCCACGCTGACCGATGCGTTGATGATCGTCTCACTCGATCCGGTCGGCGAGACGGTCTCGATGCTGTCGCTGCCGCGAGACCTGATCAACGTACCGCTGGGCAACGGCGACGTGTTCGGGCCCAAGCTCAACTCGCTGATGTCGTACGCGGACCGCCACAAGGACGAATTCCCGAAGGGCGGGGTCGCCGCGCTCGAGGACGCAGTCTCGACGCTACTCGACATCCCCATCCACTACTACGCCAAGATCGACTTCTACGGCTTCGTCGACATCGTCGATGCCATCGGCGGCGTGGATATCAAGGTCGCGGAGGGCTTTTCGGATCCGCTCTACACGAGCTTCGACTACAAGGGCCATGGCTGGAGCGTGACGGCTGGCACGCACCATTTCGATGGCGTCAACGCCTTGGCCTTCGCACGCGCACGCAAGGGTCTCGGTGAAAGTGATTTCACCCGTGCTGGGCGCCAGCAGCAGGTCCTGCTGGCCATCCGCGATCGGGTGATGAGATCCGGCTCGCTGCTCTGGCAGTTGCCGCACCTCCTTGAGCTCGTCGGCGACATCGTCACGACCGATATCCCGCCCGACCGACTGCCGGGGTTCGCGGCGGTCGTCGATGAGATCGGCGATGGGAAGATCACCCGTGCGGTGATCCGTCACCCGCTCGTGCGGTCGAAGTCGACGCAGTACGGCTCATCCCTCATCCCAGACGTGGCGGCCATCCAGGCCGTCGCCCACGACCTGTTCCCGCCGCCCGGCGAGGTACCGCAGCCGTGGCCGACACCGAAGCCGACCGCTACGCCGAAGACAAAGCCGTCCGCGACGCCCGCGACGCCCTGAGGGAAGCCGCCGGCTTCAGGCCCCGAACGCGGTGAGGTGCGTGCGCATCCGCCGAGCCGCCCGGGCCCGGTGTGAGATCGCGCCCTTCTCGGTTGCCGACCACTGCCCGAATGTCCGTCCGTCAGACTGTCGGATCGCGGGGATGAAGATGGGGTCGTATCCGAAACCACCATCGCCCGCCGGAGCCGTGGCGATGCGGCCGCGGACGGTCCCCCGCGTGCAGGTGACCGCCGCGCCGCCACGTGGGCCGACCGCGTCCGGCAGGGCGAGCGCCAGGACGCACACGTAGCGTGCGCCGCGTCGCTCCGGCGGCAATCCGTCCAGGGCCGCGAGCAGCTTGCGGTTGTTGTCCTCGTCGCTGGCGTCCTCC
>CAYNGM010000322.1:0-2995 GCA_964396565.1 uncultured Anaerolineaceae bacterium
AGGTCGCCCTCGGCCGCCCAGGCGACCACCCGCTTGCCGCCCTTCTGGATGATCTCGCCGAGTCCGATCAAGTCGGCATCCGGGGTCGTGAGTGGCGTGCCGACCTCCTCCTCGAACTCGCGGCGTGCGACCGCGACCAGGTCCTCATCTCCCTCCACCTCGCCCTTGGGGATGGACCAGTAGCCCGCGTCCTTGCGCGCGAAGTACGGGCCGCCGGGGTGCCCGATCAGCACCTCCAGCCCGAACTGCCGCTGGCGATACAGGAGGATCCCGGCGCTGACGCGCGCGCGTGGCTTCACGAGCGGAACCGGATGCGAAGACGACTGCGGCAGCGGATGCGACTCGGAGCCCATCGTCTGACCCGCCTCCTCAGTCCCAACCCGTCAGATCGCTCAGGTCGATCCGGCGATCGTGGGTGTACACGTTGAACCCGTCGTCGCGCAGGAAGCCGACCAGCGTCGCCCCGAGTCGATCGGCCGTCTCGATGGCGAGGTCGGATGGTGCCGAGACGGCGCAGATGATGGGCACGCCGACGACCACCGCCTTCTGGACGATCTCGAAGCTGACTCGGCCGCTGACCATGAGCAGACGCTCATGCAGGGGCAGGGCGCCGGCCAGCAGCTGCGAGCCGATGACCTTGTCGAGTGCGTTGTGCCGGCCGACATCCTCACGGATCGCGATGAGCTCGCCGTTGGGACGGAACAGCGCTGCGGCATGCAACCCACCGGTCTGATCGAACGCCCGCTGCGCCGCACGCAACAGGGCCGGCAGAGCGAGGATGATCTCGCGGGCTACGACCGGGCCATCGTGAAGCGGCGCGGCCCGCATCGCTACCTCATCGATGGATGCCTTGCCGCAGATCCCGCAGGAGGCAGTCGCGATGAAGTGCCGCTCGGCGACGGCTGATGCATCGAAGGGGCGCGACAGGCGGACAAGGACGGTGTCGTCCGGCTGATTGAGGGTGGCCGGGTCGCCGACCTCGGTCGAGACCACCTCCGGGCCATCGATCAGGCCCTCCGTCCGCAGGAACCCTGCCGCAAGCTCGGCCTCGTGACCCGGTGTTCGCATCGTGACCGCGACCGCCACCGGTTCCTGCCCGGGCCCGACCGCCCTGATCTCCAGTGGCGCCTCCCCCACCACGACGTCGTCGCGGACCTCAAGGTCGTCGCCCCTGACCGCCACGATCTGGCGGGCAACGACATGGCGCGACGGTGGCTCGGAGGGGCGACGATCTAGTCCAGACATGTCACCTTCCCAAGGGCTGTGACCAGCGCAACGAGGGCGGTGCGGGCGCCCTCCCCAGCCACACCGACCCGGGCCAGTGCCGCGAGTCGGTCAAGGCCCTTGTCGGCATCGGCCCACTCGATCGCCCGCTCGGCCACGGTCGCATACGCCTCAATCAAGTCCTGGGCGGCGCGATGAGCACCCCGGTAGCACCTGGCGGGCGGACTCGCCGCCAGCCAGTCGCGTTCGCGATCGGCGAAGGCGATGATGTCCAGGGCAGTCGATCGAACCATGACCGTGTCGCCGACGTCGGCGGCAACCAGCAGACGCCGGTTCAGGTCGGCACCTTCGGTGCGCGCCTCATCCAATTCGACGAGGAACGCCGCGTAGGCCAGCCGCGGATCAAGGGTCCCATCGGGTCCATCGGTCGGGTTCGGCTGGGCCGACTGGGGCGACGCTGTCGGCAGTGGTGACGGAGACGGCGGTGGTGACGACGGGCTGCTCGCAGGCCCCTGGCTCGGATCGACCACCGGCGACGAGGGCGACGAGGGCGACGAAGCCACACTGCTTCCGTCCGGCTCGGCCGCATCCGAAGCACCCGCCGGCGCCGTCGCCCCCGGACGCGCGGCGGCCGACCCGAGGCCACGCGACAGCCCGTTGGACAGGAGGACCAGCAGCCCGAGCGCGATCACCGCCAGGACCAGGATCACGAGGGTCGATCGACGAGTCATGGCCACCGAGTGTAGGGCGGTCAGCCGATCAGCGGTCCGACGGCCCTCCCGTGGTCCCTGGTGCTCGGGAGTCCCGGGTCAGCGGTCCAGGTAGACGACCTCGGCCATCGGGCGTAGACAGTGCGTGCTGCTCATCGCCTGCGCGTAGCCACCCGCGTTCAGGATCGCCACGATGTCACCCTCGGCGACGACGGGCATCGGGTAGTCCTCGGCGAACACATCACCTGCCTCGTTGATGTGGCCCGCGACGGTCACGACGGTGGTCCGCGGCGCGGCGGCATCGCGACACAGGACGAGTTCCTGGGCGAACCGATAGATGAAGAACGCACAGTTCACGTTCCAGCCGAGGTCGAGCCCGACGAAGATCACGCCGCGCCGCGTCTCCACTGTGACGACCTCGCCGAGCAGGATCGCGGCGTCCTTCGAAAGCCCGTCGCCCGGCTCGCACGCTACGGTGACGCCGAGGGGGCCGAGATGCCGGGCAAGGGTCGTCGCGTAGGCGCCGAGATCCACCGGCCGCTCGTCCGTCCGGGCGACCATGCCGACTCCGCCCCCGACGTTGACCTCCTCGACCGGGTGACCGGCCGCACGCGCCCGTTCGACCGCAGCCACCGCTGCCGGCAGCGCCCGCTCGAACCCGGCGAGCCCGTCGGCGAGCCAGCCCGATCCGGCGTGGAAGTGGATGGTGTCGACGACGAGCCCGTGACGGGCCACCGCGGCCAATGCGTCGTCGAAGCGCTCGGCATCGATCCCGAACTTGGTCGGTCGATCGCCGCTGTACTCGAGGTGCTCGGTGTAGCCGGCACCGGCCGCCGGGTCGATGCGGATGCCCATCCGCGAGCCTGGTGCGCGGCGCCCGAACCGCTCGATCTGGCTGATCGCATCCAGGTTGACGTGGATGCCGTGGGCCATCAGCACGTCGAAGTCGCGATCCGAGACGTTGGTGCCGGTGAAGCTGATCTCGTCGGGGCGCCAGCCGCACTCGAGCGCGCGCATGACCTCACCCGGCGAGCAGGCATCGATCCCGACGCTCCCCGGAC
>CAYNGM010000323.1:0-2994 GCA_964396565.1 uncultured Anaerolineaceae bacterium
TCGTGACGGCCGATCCACGGCGGCCGGAGAGCCCATCGCGGACGCGATCGGTGCCGGCGACGGTGTCGCCGGACTCGTGGCCATCGGGGTCAACTGCACGGCGCCGCGGCACCTTCCGGCCCTGCTCGCCGCAGCGCGTGTGGCGACCGACCTGCCACTCATCGCCTATCCCAACGGTGGTGACCGCTGGGACCCGGAGGCGCGTACGTGGATCGCCCTGGATGGCGGCGGGTTCGACCCGGCGTCGACCGCCTGGTGGACGGTGCTTGGCGCGACCTGGCTCGGAGGCTGTTGCGGGACCGGTCCGAGTGAGATCACCGCCCTCGCGCGCGCGATCGGTCGTCAGGCGCCTTCGCCCGACGCTGCCACGAACCGGTAGCCCATGCCGCGGACCGTCTCGATCGTGTCCCGACCAAGCTTGCGGCGCAGGTAGCCGACGTAGACATCGACCACGTTCGATCCGGGGTCGAAGTCGTAGCCCCACACGGCCGAGAGCAGTTGCTCGCGCGAGAGCACAGCTCCGCGATGGCGGGCCAGCGTCTCGGCAAGCAGGAACTCGCGGGCACTCAGCTCGACCTCCACGTCGTCCACCAGGGCTCGACGGGTCCTCAGGTCAAGCACGATCCGGCCGAACTCCAGCCGCGTGGCATCCGGGTCGCCCGGAGTACGCAGCCTGACCCGGACCCGGGCGAGCAACTCCTCGAACCGGAACGGCTTGGTGACGTAGTCGTCGGCCCCGCCCTCCAGGCCGGCCACCGTCTCATCGACCGAACGACGTGCGGTCAGGATGATCACCGGCATCCGCTGGCCAGCGGCACGGATCCGACGCAGGACCTCGTGACCGTCGATGCCGGGCAGACCGAGATCCAGGATGAGCAGGTCGAACTCCCGGTCGTCCGCCATCAGGGCCGCATCCTCCCCGTCGGCGACGACCGTCGTCGTGTAGCCGGCCGCCCGCAAGCCCTTCTCCAGGAACGACGAGATCCGCGTCTCGTCCTCGACGATGAGGATCCGGTTCATGCGTCCGGGCTCGCGGGCTCGACCGGGATCTCGATGGTGAACGTCGAACCCCTACCCGGCGCCGAGTCGAGGGTCAGGATCCCGCCGTGGGCCGACGCGATGGCATCCGCGATCGACAGCCCCAGACCCGTTCCGTCGGTGCGTCGCGATCCGCTGGTGCCCCGGGCAAAGCGCTCGAATATCCGGGCCTGGTCTGTCTCGGCGATGCCGGGTCCCTCGTCACGTACCCAGATCCGGACCGTCGAGCGGCCGCTCGCGGTCCCGATGGCGAGGAGCGTCCCCGGCGGGGTGTACGCGATGGCATTGCGGACGAGGTTCATGACCGCCTGGACGAGCCGCTGTCGATCGGCGACCACGACCCCGGTCGCAGATGCATCCACCGTCCAGCGCCGCTCCGAGAGGGCGTCTGCCTTGCGCACGAGCTCGGTGGTGAGGTCGTCGAGATCCATCGGTCGCGGCACGATGAAGTCCGGCTGTCCGGACCGGGCGAGGACCAACAGCTCATCGACCATCCGCGACATCCGGTCCAGTTCGTCGCTCACGACGGCCATCGCCTCGGCCCGTTCGGCTGGATCGTCGCCCATCACCTCGAGGTGGCCGCGGATGATGGTGATCGGGGTGGCCAGTTCGTGCCCCGCGTCGTCGATGAACCGGCGCTGTGTGCGATAGGCCGTCTCGAGACGGTCGAGCATGGCGTTGAAGGTGCGGGCGAGGTGCGCCACCTCGTCGTCGCCGTCGATCGAGATCCGCCGTGACCAGTCGGACTCGCCGATGCCCGAGGCGGTCTCGGTCAGGAGCCGGATCGGACGCAGGACCCGTCCCGCCACGAGCCAGGCCATCCCCGTGGCGACCAGGCCGACCGCCAGGAAGACGACCGCCCCGACCCGCAGTGCGGCATCTATCTCGGCCCGCTCGCCGGCCAGGAAGTTGGCGACCACGAACGTGCCGCTGACCCGATCGTCCCCCAGCAGGGGGATGGCTGCCCAGCGCACCGGTCCGGCGCTGGTCTCGAGCTCGCCACTGGTCGACTCGGTCGCGGCCGCCCATGCCGCAGCCAGGGTCGCATCATCGAGGAGCTGGACGGGTGTCACCGTGGACTTGTAGGGGCGACCTCCGACGAGCGTGAAGATCGCCTCGCCCTCGGCCATCACGGCGCGCGACAGGAAGGTGTCGAAGACATCCGCGATGCCGGTGTGGACGAGCGCACCGGTCGCCGGGTCGCGCTCGTCGATGACCATCCGAAGCTGATCGACTTCGAGGGCTATGTCGCGGTCGACCTCGCTCTCGAGCTGTGCCTGCAGGATGGCCGATTGGAGGATGAGAGCTCCGGCAAGGGCGACGAGCAGCAGGCCGGCGTACCAACCGAGGATCCGGACCCTGGCGCTCGGGTGGAGGCCGAGGCGACCTAGCCTGACCCGCGCCACGCGGTCATCGGGCCCTCGGACGATCGAGCCATCAGCGATCGTCGCGGTCGTCTGGGTCATCCGTGTCGTCTGGTTCGTCGGTCTCGTCGGGGTCGTCGTCATCGTCCGGCTCGTCGGTCTCGTCGGGGTCGTCGTCGTGATCGTCGTCATCATCGTCGATGTCGATCGGGGTCGGGCGCACGACGATCACGGTCGGGTCCGGAGCCGGGGTGGCGGGAGGTGGAGAGAGAGTCGGATCCGGCGTCACGCTCGGCGATGGATCACCGCTCGCCGGCGCCCCGGAGGGCTGGGCGGGCGGATCCGATGGCGCGGGAAACGACGGCAGTTCGATGGCGGCCGGGACGATCCGACCACCATCGGATGGCATGGAGCAGGCCCCGGTCGCGGCAACGATGCCAGCGACCAGGGCCAGTCGAAGCGCTCCTGCGCGGGGGCGCAGGTCAGTCGTTCGGATCATCCGGGCTTGCCGGCGAGGCCGGGCTGTTAGGGGTGTTCGGATCATCCGGGCTTGCCGGCGAGGCCGGGCTGTTAGGGGTATTGGGGTCGTCCG
>CAYNGM010000324.1:0-2985 GCA_964396565.1 uncultured Anaerolineaceae bacterium
TGAGCGCTATCTGCGCAACTCGAAGGCCGCGGTCATCTACGAGGGGACCAGCCAGCTGCACACGCTCATCCAGGCCGACTACGCCCTGGGCTACCGCGAGGACCGACCGCTCCGCTGCGAGCCGTGGCCGGCCCAGGGCTGGGAGCGTCCGACCGCCTGACCATCACCCAGACGCGGCGGCGTCCGCGCCCTCTCGCGCCGACGCCTCTCGCGCCGACGCCAAGTCTCGCGCCGGTGCCAAGCCTTACGCCACCGCGCCGACGCCCGCTCCGGACGCCGGCCGGCAGACACGGCACGGCCGATAGCCCGATCCCGTCGCCGCGACCAGCGAACGGAACGGGATCCGGTGGGTGTCGCCGATCCGCCGCGCGTGATGACAGGTCGGGACGCACACGATCCGGGTGGTGTCCGAACCGATGTAGCGGATCCCGACGGCGGCCTCGCGTTCCATCGCTTCGGGATCGAGACCCTCGGCGCGCAGGATGGTGCGCTTGTTGTCGGGCCCACCCAGCGAGTACTGGCCGATGGTGCCGTCGGTGCGGACCACGCGGTGGCACGGCACGATGAGTGGCACCGGGTTATGACCAAGCGCAGTGCCTACGGCCCGGACGGCCCTGGGGCGCCCGATCTCCGCGGCGATCCAGCCATACGGCCGGACCTCGCCACGGGGGATCTCGAGGGTCTTCGCCCAGACATCACGCTCGAAGTCCGTCGTTCCGCGCAGGTCCAGGTCGATCCGGACCCGCCGGTCGCCGGCCAGCCGTCGGGCGATCGCATCGGCGAGTGCCGTCGGGACCCCGTCCGATGCGCGATGGGCGGCGCGACCGGTCAGTCGAAGGTGACGGGTCTCGAAGTCGATGCCCCCAGAGTCCACATCGACGAGCGACACGCCTATCCCGTTCCAGGCGACGACCAGCGGTCCGAGGGGAGAGGAGACCCAGCCGTAGTGATCGGCTAGGCCGGTCTCGACCAGGACGTTCGTGGCGAGGCCGGCCGGCGCTCGACTTGCGAGGTCGGCGAGGGCTCGCTCGACGAGCCGATCGACGTTGGGCTCGGTGGCGCGGTCGGTCGTGTTCATGCGGATATCTCCTCGGGGTCGAGACCACCCTCGGTCTCGAGCATCGTGCGCAGGGCGGCAAGTCCGCGATGGACCTGGGCCTTGAGGGTGCCCTCCGGTCGGCCCAGCGCCTCGGCCATCTCCGGGTAGGTCAGGCCATCCACGTGGTGCAGGATCACCGCGGCTCTGTAGGCCGTCGGCAGCCGGCCAAGACGGATGGCCCAGGCGTCACGGGCATCGCGCTGGACTGCCATCGCCTCGGGTCCGTGAGCACCCGACGAAGCAGGTTCCGCGCCGCTCTCGACGACGACGTCGAGGGACGGGGCCGGCGTCATGTTGACGCGGTGGCTGAGCCTGCTACGACATCGATTGAGGACGATCGTCGCCAACCAGCCACGCAGCCGCAGGTCGGCCATCCGTGCCCGATCAAAGGTCGCGAGCGCCCGGTAGGCACGCACCAGCGCGTCCTGTGTCGCCTCCTCTGCCTCGTTCGGATCGCCGAGCATCCGCAACGCGATCGTGTACAGCCGGTCCTGGTGGGTCGTCACCAGATCGGGGAAGGCGCGATCCAGGCTCTCGGCCAGGGAGCGCAGGAGGCGGTCGTCGGCGTCGGTGGTCAGTGGGTCCATCACCCACCTGAACCCTGTGAATGGCCGAACGGTTGCACCACCGTACGTTACCGGGACGTGCTCTCGGGGGTCGGGGCGACCGTGCGACAATCGGTCGCGATGGACCATGACGACCGTTTCGATGACCTGATCGCGAGCCTCGCCGGCTTCCATCGGAGCTGGCTGGTCTATCTCGGACTCGATCTCGGGCTGTTCGCGGCCATACGGAGCGCGGGGCCGTCCGGTCTCGACACCGCCGAGCTTGCCGCCGCGACCGCGACGCATCAGCCGGCGATCGAGACATGGGCGTGGGCGGCCGACGCCCACGATCTGGTGACCCTCGAGGACGGCCGGCTATCAATCGATCGCGACCTTGCGGCGATGCTTCTCGACGCGGAGCGCGGGGACTTCCTCGGCGGTCAGTTCGTCCATGCGGTCGTGGCCTCCATGGACTGGACGGCGATGATCGACTTCTTCCGGACCGGGCGGCCACTGGCGTCTCGTCCCGACCGCTACCGAGAGGCGATCGAGCGCCTGACCCGCCAGGACGTGGCCGTCTTCTTCCAGGAGGGCCTCGCCGCCATGCCGCAGCTGACTGCCGAGCTCAGCCGCGGTGGTCGAGTCGTGGACGTCCACTGCGGCGGCGGTCGTTGGCTGGTGGCGATGGCCCGGCGGTTCCCGACGCTGCAACTGATCGGGATCGAGTTCGAGCACGACTCGGTGGAGCGCGCCCGCGCGACCGTGGCGGAGGCCGGGCTCGGGGATCGGATCGAGATCCGTGAGGCCGACGCGACCCGCTCGGGATCGGTCGGGACGGTGGACCTCGCCTACTTCCAGTACGCCCTGCACCAGTTGCCCGATGCACCGGCCGCGCTCGCGGCAGCCTGGGCGGCGCTGCGACCCGGCGGGCGGATCGTAGTCCTGGATTGGCCGCTGCCGGCCGACGTCGAGGAGTCGCGGACCCGCCACGGCGAGCTGATCGCAGGTGTCCAGCTCGATGAGCTGCTCCAGGGAACCGCGCTTGCCACACGCGAACGGTTCGGGGACTGGTTCGAGTCTGGCGGACTGCCGCGGCCGGCGGTGATCGACCTGCCCTCGGGAGCGGTCGTCTTCCTCGCCACGCGGCCCGACTGACGGATCGACCGGCGGATGACGGCGGCGCCGATAGACGCGGCGCTTGCGGAACGGCTGCTGCGGCATGAAGCGGCCGTCCACGCGGTCCCCGGACGCACGCTCAGGGAGCTTGGGGACGCGATCCTGCTGCACGATCCGGTGGACCCGGAACCGTTCTGGAACCGGATGGAGGCACTGCACCTCCCG
>CAYNGM010000325.1:0-2984 GCA_964396565.1 uncultured Anaerolineaceae bacterium
AGATGATCCTCGATCCCGACAGCTGGTTCGTCGTTCGCAACACACCGGGCGTGACCTCGTTCGTCGGTGGGGCCAACATCCCCGGCGTGCGCAGCGAGCCCATCCCGCTCGATGAGACCGAGGTCAAGCAGATCCTGCGGCATATGGGTGTCGAGACGCCCAAGTACCGCGTCGCCTTCACCAAGGGCCAGAGCGTCCGGGTCACGGACGGGCCGTTCGCCGAGTTCATCGGCACGGTGGAGGAGGTCAACCCCGAGCGCAACAAGGTAAAGGTCCTGGTGAGCATCTTCGGCCGCGAGACCCCGGTCGAGCTGGACTTCCTCCAGGTCGAGAAACTCTAGAGACGAGGTCGAGTACTCCCCGTGGCCAAGAAGATCCGCATCGTCCTGACCCTGCAGCTGCCGGCCGGCAAGGCGACCCCCGCCCCGCCCGTCGGAACGGCGCTGGGTCCGCACGGCATCAACATCGTCGAGTTCACCAAGGCCTACAACGAGAAGACGGCGGACAAGTCGGGGCAGATCATCCCTGCCCAGATCACGATCTTCGAGGATCGCAGCTTCACGTTCATCCTCAAGACCCCACCAGCCGCCGACCTGCTGCGCAAGGCAGCCGGCGTCGAGAAGGGTGGTGCCACGGCCAAGCGGGCGACCGTCGGCCGGGTGACCAAGGACCAGGTCCGCGAGATCGCCACCATCAAGATGGCCGATCTGAACGCCAACGACCTCGAGGCCGCCGCCGCCCAGATCGAGGGCACCGCCCGGTCGATGGGTATCGAGGTCGTCGGCTAGCATCGGCTAACAGCCTCCGCGCGGTCTACCCCGACCGCGAGCGACGGAATCGATGGGGGAGGCCGGCAAGTCCGGCCGCCAGGAGGTCAGCAACAGATGGGCCGACACGGCAAGCAGTACCAGGACGTCGCCAAGCTCGTCGATCACGAGCGGGTCTACACGCCGCTCGAGGCGGCGGCCCTGGCCAAGGAGACGTCGTTCGTCAAGTTCGACGCGTCGGTCGAGGCGCACCTTCGGCTCGGCGTCGATCCGCGCCACGCGGACCAGATGGTCCGGGGCACTGTCGTCCTCCCGCATGGCACCGGCAAGGTCGTCCGGGTCGCCGTCTTCGCCCAGGGCGAGAAGGCCCAGGAGGCCCTGCGCGCCGGTGCCGACGAGGTCGGCGGCGAGGACCTGGTCAAGAAGATCGAGGCCGGCTGGCTCGCGTTCGACGTGGCCCTGGCAACCCCGGACATGATGGGCCAGGTCGGTCGCCTCGGAAAGATCCTCGGCCGACGTGGCCTGATGCCCAACCCCAAGGCCGGCACCATCACCTTCGACCTGGAGCGGACGGTCGCCGAAGTCAAGGGTGGTCGCGTCGAGTTCAAGGTGGACAAGTCCGCGATCATCCACGTCCCGGTAGGCAAGGCGAGCTTCGAGCCGTCGGCGATCGTGGACAACCTGGCCGCCCTGGTCGACGCGGTCAACCGCGCCAAGCCCTCGGGTGCCAAGGGCCAGTACCTGCGCACGCTGACCATCGCCAGCACGATGGGCCCGGGTATCCGGGTCGACGTGCCCGCCGTCCTCGCGGCCGCCGCCGCGTGACCCACCGTCGGCGGGCCGCCGGCGAACCAGACGTGATGGCGGCGGAGACGCGCGTCATCTGACCAGGACAAGACGGACCGCCGCAGACAGCCTGCGCCCGCGGACCGCATCGGGATCGTTTCGGTCCGGGTACGGTCGGGGCTTGATCCGTCGGACCGGATCGGTGCTGGCCCCCCCAGGGACAGCGCCGGGGACGCCCGACGAGCACGCCGAGGCAGTCGGTGCAGAGATCGCCACGAGCGGTGGGTGCACCCCTGCGAGCCGGGGTCGGCCTCATGAGGTCGCCATGGGATCCGTCGCAGGGACGCCGGGTTCATGCCCGATCGACCCGCCGCCGCACGCCGGCTTCCGCGTGCACGAACGGAGAAGCAGCCCATGCGGGCTGCTCTCGAAGGAGGCACATGCCGACAGAGGCCAAGCAGGCCACGGTCGCCGAGCTGCGCGAGGAACTCGCGGGCGCCCGGACGATGATCGTGTCCGAGTATCGGGGCCTCACCGTGAAAGAGATCGCCGAGATCCGGCGAGCCCTGCGCAAGCAGGACGTCAAGTACCGCGTCGTCAAGAACCGCCTGATGCGCATCGCCGCGTCGGACACGGTGGGGGAGGCTCTCAGCCCGCTGCTCACCGGTCCTACCGCGATCGCCTTCGGCACTGACGAGGCCGGTACCGCCAAGGCCGTCCTCGACGCGACCCGTCCCTACAGCAAGATCGTCCGGATCACCGGCGGTGTGCTCGGGGATCGCGCGATCGATGCGGACGCAGTCACCCGTCTGGCGGCACTGCCGGCCCGAGAGGTCCTGCTGGCCAAGCTGGCTGGCGGGATGCAGGCGCCGGTCGGCACCTTGGCGGGCCTGTTCGCGGCACCCCTGCGCAACCTGGGCTACGCCCTTGCCCAGGTCGCCGAGCAGAAGCGAGCCGCGTCCCCGGACGCATGACACACGATCTCACGGAACCCCGACCCACGGACCACACCCGAAAGGAGACGACCATGGCAACCCTTACCCAGGACGACCTTCTCGAAGCGATCGACAAGATGACCGTCCTTGAGCTTTCCGAGTTCATCAAGCGCTTCGAGGATCGCTACGGCGTGACCGCGGCTGCCCCGGTGGCCGTCGCTGCCGCGCCGGCGGCCGGTGGCGCCGAGGCCGGTGCCGCCGCGGGTGGCGCGGCCGAGGAGCAGACCGAGTTCAGCGCCGTGCTGACCGAGGTCGGCCCGAACAAGATCCCGGTCATCAAGGTCGTCCGCGAGCTGACCGGACTCGGCCTCAAGGAGGCCAAGGACCTCGTGGACGCGGCCCCCAAGCCCGTCAAGGAGGGCGTCGCCAAGGACGAGGCCGAGAAGATCAAGGCCGCCCTCGAGGAGCAGGGCGCGAAGGTCGAGATCAAGTAGTC
>CAYNGM010000326.1:0-2984 GCA_964396565.1 uncultured Anaerolineaceae bacterium
GGGTGATCCAGAACATGGTCGAGGACGTTCTCGCCGAGCACTTGCTCCTCGGCCGCTACGAGCCGGGCACGACGATCGTCGTCGACAAGGACTCCGAGGCCGGGTTGGACATCCACGCGGCCGAGACTCGCCAGCCGGTCGAGGCCGTCTGACCTCATCCGCCGTACGGGGGTGATCCGTGGCGAAGTCCACGAGTCGGTTCATCTGCGGTACCTGCGGTGAGGTCCACCTGCGCTGGGAGGGCCAGTGCCGTGCATGTGGGGCGTGGAACAGCCTGGTCGAGACGGTCGTCCGTGAGGGGCCGCGGCCCAAGCGGCCGAGTGGCGGTGCCGGGGACCCGTCGGTCGCGGCGATCGCATTGGCGTCGATCTCGGAGGGCGACCTCCCGCGCCTGCCGACGGGGATCGGCGAGCTCGATCGCGTCCTCGGCGGAGGCATCGTCCCGGGCTCCCTGATCCTGCTCGGCGGCGAGCCCGGTATCGGCAAGTCCACGCTGCTCATGCAGGTGGCCGGCGGCGTCAGCGGTCCGGTCATGTATGCGACGGGCGAGGAGTCGGCTGCGCAGGTGAGTCTCCGCGCCGGGAGGCTCGGCCTCCTGGGGACCGAGGCCGGCCGGTCGGTCGCGGTCCTTGCCGAGGCTGAGGTCGGCCGGATCATCGAGACGGCACGGGCCGCTCGCCCAGCCCTTGTGATCGTCGATTCCGTGCAGACGGCGACGGTCGACGAGCTCGACGGTCCCGCGGGAAGCGTCGGCCAGGTCCGCGAGGCAGCAGTCCGGCTGATGGACTACGCGAAGGGCGAGGGTGTGGCCGTGGTCCTCGTCGGTCACGTCACCAAGGATGGCTCGCTGGCCGGCCCCAAGACGCTCGAGCACCTGGTCGATGCCGTCGTCACCATCGAGGGCGACCGGTACGCTGCCCTGCGTCTCCTGCGGGCCGCCAAGAACCGGTTCGGATCGACCGACGAGGTCGGGGTGTTCGAGATGGCGGCTACGGGGCTGCTGGAGGTCCACGATCCTGCCCGGGCCTTCCTGGGGGAACGTGTCGGGTCTGCCCCGGGGAGCGTCGTCGCCCCGACCCTCGAGGGCAGCCGCCCCCTCCTGGTCGAGGTCCAGGCCCTGGTCGCCCCGAGTGGCTACGGGACCCCCACGCGCAAGGCGAGCGGGCTCGATCCGAATCGGCTCGGCCTGCTCGTGGCCGTGCTCGGCCGTCGTGCCGGGATCGCCCTCGGGTCACACGATGTCTATGCCAACCTGGCTGGTGGCCTGTCCGTCGTGGAGCCCGGTCTCGATCTGCCGCTGTCGCTCGCGCTGGCTTCCTCGTTGCGTGACGAAGCGATCGCCCCCGCGACCGTGGCCATCGGCGAGGTCGGACTGCTCGGGGAGTTGCGGGTCGTCGCCGGGCTCGAGCGACGGCTCCGAGAGGCTGCCCGTCTGGGCTTCACGACCGCGATCGTGCCGCGGTCCACGACCGGTCGGGGTGCGCTCGATTCGGTGGGGATGACGGTCCACGAGGCATCGACCGTGCGCGAGGCTATCGAGGCCGCGCTCGGCGGGCGGTCGAGCCGCCGTGGCGACGCGCTCCCGGCGATGCTAGGCTGACGGCCGCCCGGACGTACGCGTCCGGTCGGACGTCGGACCCCTCCGTCGAGGATTTCGTGATCCGCTATATCCGTGTGCTGGGCGCCGCCCTTGGTGGCCTGGTCGGACTTGCACTCGCCGGCCTCAGCAGCGGGCTGTTCACCGGCTCGCCCTACGCCGGTGCCCTGCTCGCGGCGTGGGTGATCGCCTGGATCGTCCTCGGGTTCGGGCTGCTGCCGTACTTCACGATCGTGCCGGCGACCTGGCTGATCAGCCGCGTCGAGGCCCTCTCGACCGCGGAGTTCGTGACGGCCATCGCCGGATTGCTGCTGGGACTCCTGATGGGGTTGCTGCTGGCGATCCCGCTGGGGCAGGTGGATGGGCCGATCGGCGAGTGGGGGCCGCTCATCATCTCGCTCGTGCTCGGGCTCGGGATGCTGGGCCTGACCGTGGCCAAGCGACGGGATCTCGTCCTTGCCGCTGAGGCGGTCGGGCTGTTTCGTCGTCCGTCGAGCGGCGATGACGATGCCGAGGCACGCAGCGGCGACCCGCACATAGTCGTGGACACCAGTGCGATCATCGACGGCCGGATCGCCGAGATCGTCGAGTCCGGCTTCATCTACGGGACGCTCGTCGTGCCGCGCTTCGTCCTCGAGGAGCTCCAGCACATCGCCGATAGCTCCGATACGCTCCGGCGAAACCGCGGTCGGCGCGGGCTGGAGATCCTGTCGCGGATGCAGAAGGAGCCGACCACCCCGGTCGAGATCGTCGAGATCGACTTCCCCGACGTGCCCGAGGTGGACGCCAAGCTCGTGGCCCTCGCCCGGCTGCGCAGTCGGGTGATCCTGACCAACGACTTCAACCTCAATCGTGTCGCCGAGCTTCAGGGTGTCCGAGTCATGAACATCAACTCGCTGGCCAACGCGGTCAAGCCTGCGGTCCTGCCCGGGGAGGAGCTTCGCGTTCGCGTGATCCAGGAGGGCAAGGAGGCGGGCCAGGGCGTCGGCTTCCTCGACGACGGCACGATGATCGTGGTCGAGGGAGGTGCTCGCCATATCGACAAGGACCTCGACGTGACCGTCACGCGCGTTCTCCAGACCGTCGCCGGGCGGATGATCTTCGCCCAACCGCGTCTCGATTGAGCGGGGTTCCGGCGGCAGATGCCGGCATCGGTGCGATCGCCGATGCGATCGTCGTTGCGGCTGGATCGTCGCGGCGCATGGATGGTGTGGACAAGCTGACCTTCGAGATCGGTGGTCGCCCACTCCTGGCCTGGACCCTTGGGGCCCTGGCGCGTTCGCCCGAGGTGGGGTCGATCGTGATCGTGACGGCGGAAGAGCGCCGTGACCGGATCGCCGCCGCACCGTGGCTTCCTGCCTCCGTGATCGCGGTCGTGGCCGGAGGC